>JAKASN010000096.1 GCA_021819025.1 Actinomycetes bacterium
TCGTGACAGAGCCAAGCTTTTTATACCGACCGACCAGATGGGCGTTATTACGCCTTATTCGGGAGGGGAAAAGCCCGCCCTCTCGAGGCTGGGTGGACACGAGTGGCAAAAGACCAAAGCGAAGGTCAAGAAAAGCGTCGAGCGGATCGCCCAAGAGCTGGTTCTTCTCTATCAGAAGCGCCTCCACTCCCAAGGAATTGCGCACCTGCCAGATACGGTTTGGCAGGCAGAGATGGAAGATCTCTTCCCCTATACCTTGACAAGGGATCAGAGGAAGGCCATTTCCGAGGTCAAGGCAGACATGGAGAGCGACCGTCCTATGGACCGACTTGTTTGTGGCGACGTTGGTTTTGGAAAGACCGAAGTTGCGATTCGCGCCGCGTTCAAGGCGGTGCAGTCGGGGTATCAAGTAGCAATACTGGTTCCTACCACTCTGCTTGCCCATCAACATCATCAGACCTTCGCGGAGCGATTCGCTCAGTTTCCTCTTCGCGTCGAGGTGGTGTCACGCTTTTTATCGTCCTCGGAGGTGAAAGAAGTACTCGCAGGTGTCGCCGACGGCACTGTTGATGTAGTGATCGGGACGCACCGCCTTCTGTCGCGCGACGTGAAGTTCTCCAAGCTCGGTCTACTAGTAGTAGATGAAGAGCAGCGCTTTGGAGTCAACCACAAAGAGGCCGTCAAGCGACTCGCCGTCAACGTCGACATCCTGACGCTCACCGCCACGCCCATACCGCGAACTCTCGAAATGTCCCTAACTGGGCTTAGGGACCTTTCTCTGCTTTCCACCCCACCGGGATCACGCCAACCGATTCTTACTTTTGTGGGCGGATATGACGAAGCGGCAGTTGTAGAGGCGATTCGGCGCGAGCTGCTGCGCGAAGGTCAAGTTTTCTTTGTCCATAATCGCGTCAAGGACATTGAAACCGTCGCGTCTAAGGTTCGATCTCTGGTAAGCGATGCTCGTGTCGCCGTGGCCCATGGGCAAATGGACGAGTCTGAGTTGGAACGCATAGTGGACGCTTTTTGGCAGGGGAATTTTGACGTCTTGGTTTGCACCACGATCATCGAATCGGGAATCGACATGCCCACGGTTAACACCATGGTTGTCGATCGTGCCGAGATGCTTGGGCTTGGACAGCTGCACCAGCTGAGGGGCCGGGTAGGACGTGGAGCCACCAAGGCTTACGCCTATCTCTTCCATGCTCCGGACACCAAGCTGACAGAGGAAGCCTATGAGCGACTCAAGACGATTGGCGAAGCAGTGGAATTGGGCGCGGGATTTAGGATCGCCATGCGCGATCTGGAAATACGCGGTGCGGGAAACCTTCTCGGAGAGAACCAGTCGGGCCATATCTCCGCAATAGGGTATGACCTCTACGTTAAAATGGTCAAAGAGGCTATCGCCTACCTCAACGGCGAAGAGATAAAGGCTCCTTCGGAGATTCGAATCGATATTGCCCAGACCGCTACCATCGCCACGAGCTACATCTCCAAAGATGACCTGCGCCTTGAGGCGTACAAGTCGCTTGCAGACTGCGTAACCGACGCCGAGGTTTCCCAGCTCATGCAAGGGTGGGCGGACCGTTTCGGTCCGGTGCCGCCCGAGACCCAAGTACTTGGCGAAGTAACTAAGATTAGGAACCGCGCCGGGGCCCTTGCGGCGAGCGAAGTTCGCGTCGAGCGCCTCGCTTCACCGAGGTTAAACCGCTACCGCCTACGCCTAGTCGGCGTGTCGCCCCCGCAAAGTGTGCTGGTCAATTTTCAAAGGCGGTTCCAAAGAGTGAACTTTCATGAGCACTCCAAGACCCTGACAATCGAGGCCACCCATGAGGCCGGCGGACCGGCGTTGGCCCTTGAAGTACTTGATCTCGTGATCAGCCGCCAGAACCTCAAATCGGCCCAAGTGGGCTAGATTCGAAAGTGAAGAGTTATGAGTTATCCGGGCGATGACGGGAGTGCAATGCCAGATGCCGAGTCAGAACTGACGCCTTTCGCCAAAAGCGTTGCTGCATTTTTAACCGAGTCGGGTTGGGAAGAGGACTCTAAAGACGACATTGTTACTTTCTTGGGCGGCACAACGACTTCGAGTCTCGATTTCGGCTACATGTGTAATCTCGCTCACGACAGCGACCAGATTTCGGTTTCGGTCGTCTTCGAGTGTCCAGTGCCAGAAGAGCTGCATTTTCAGCTGCTTTCCTTGATGAACGAGATGAATAAGGGAGCCTTGCCTGGCGCTGCGTCGTATCATTTCGAAGATGAGCTGGTTGAGGTATGTTCAAGCGTTCTAGTGGGCGGGCTTGATGAACTCGAGAGTGATGTCATCGAGGAGATCGCAGTGGAATCCTTCGCCCAAACGCACGAGCTTCTTGTAGGGGTAGCCCTGGCAGCGCACATGGCGATCGAGGAGCTGATATCCGGGGCGAGCGTTCCAGATGCGATAGCTCGTTTTTCTGGCGCGGTCGACACTTTCATTGCTGCTCTGGAATTGGACCTCGACGAACATTGAGCTGGTGCCCCGGTGCCGCGCGGGATATGCAGGAAAAGATAGAAAGACGATTTTGAAGTACCTTGTTAGATATCATCGTAGCTCGTGGCTTCGGGCCGTGAAGGTTCTTGCCGTAGTGGTCGCAGTTGGACTCAGCGCGTCGAGCTGTACTACCAGCGCATATGCGGCTAAAGTCGGCTCCCAATACATAACGGTTGCCCAACTCAATTCTGAGCTCAATGCGATTGCGGGGAATAAGCTCTTCGTCTCTACGATCACCGCACAAGAGCCCGTTTACGGTGCCTCCAAGTCAAGTTACTCCACCAAGTTCACCGACCAGGTTCTCAACCGACGAATCGCCCTGGTACTTATCGAGAGCGCAGTCAAGAGACTGGGACTTTCTACCAGTGGATCGGCAGCTCAAGTAGCTCGGGTTACCGCGGAGCAGAGCTACGGTGGCGCTGCAGCTTTTAGTGCGTTTCCTCGCAGCTACCAGGATGAGTTGGTTGCTGACACCGCCGCGGTAACTGCACTCGAGGCGTATCTCACCAGAACGGACATTTCCATGTCCGCGCTGAAGTCCTACTACACCAAGAACATCGGGCAATTCACCGAGATCTGCGCATCCCACATATTGGTCAGTACCCAGACCGAAGCAACCGTCATTTATAACGAGATCAAGGCCGGTGCCAACTTTGCCCAGCTGGCCAAGTCCAAATCTGCCGACACCAATAGCGCCGCAAACGGCGGCTACATCGGCTGTGGAACCTTCGCGGATTACGCCAGCGCATTCGGCGTGCAGTTCGCAACGACAGTCATGGCCGCGACGCCCAAGCTCGTATTGCCACCGGTTCCCGAAACGAGTGGGTACGGTGTAGCGGAGGTGTCATCCAAGACCGTTCTGACCTTAAATCAGGCTCTTCCCTCGGTGATCGGGACGGAGTTTGGGACCGCGGGCTCCAGCGACCTCAACGCTTTCGTCTCGGGGCTCGCCAAGAGCGCGAAGGTGGACGTTAACCCCGCCTATGGTACTTATCAAATCTCGAAGTCGTCTGCCGCAGTAGTGCCGCCCAAGAGTCCGTCTGCTTAGTACGGGCGCAGGAAAATAGTGGCCGGCGGTTGCGTTGGCGTCAGGGGAAGAATTGCTGATGAAGATGGAAGTATCGCTGCTTGCTTAGCTGCATGTGGCCGGATTGTTACCGGTGCGGCTTGAGATGATGCCTGTGACCTCAGCGCTTTGGGTTACAAAGGATGCCCATGTCGATAAGGTAGCCGAGACCAGGTCACTTGTTAGGCGTAACATGGTGTTTGAGCCGACCTTTGCGGATGCCGCTACAGACATATGTGAAGAAGCGTTCGGTCGGCTTTGGGCCAGCTTTGCTGACGCCGTGCTTGATCGCCTTGTAACAACTTGTGTTGGGCGAGCAAGTCTTTCGATGGGAACTGCGGAGGATCATCAATGAGCAAATCGGAACTCCGCGAGCTCGTCATCATTGGGCTAGGCCCCGGTGGCCTGCAAAACATGACTCTCGCCGCGGTCGAGCTACTTCGCTCAGCTCAGCTCATCTTGCTTCGCACCTCGGTTCACCCAGGCGTGGACGAGTTGCTGGCTTCGGAATTCCTAAAGGCTGCCACGGTGGCGTCTTTTGACCCGCTTTACGAGAATGCAAAAGACTTTGAGGCCCTCTATCAAGAGATGACGGATCGGATCGTCCAACTGCTCGCCAGCGATGGTATTCCCTGGCAAGAAGCTACAAAAGATTTGCTCTTGCTCAAATCGGGCGATGAGCTTAGTTGCGAAGGCGACTTGGTGCGCATTGCATATGTGACGCCCGGGTCGCCCAATGTCGCGGAGCGCACGGTCGAGATGCTCTCAGAGATCCTCGGTGAAGGCGCGCGCGTCGTGCCTGCGATGTCATTTGTAGATATGGCATTTGCCGGTCTGGCCATGGACCCGTTCTCGCATTCGGTCACCTTGGTAGATGCCATGGAACTTTGTACGTCGCCACACCGTTACCACGGCGATCTTCTGGTTTCCCAAGTTTGGAACTCTCACCTTGCCCAAGAGGTGTCGGACTTGCTTAGCCACGGCGAATCCCAAACCCGGGTGGTCTATCTTTATCATCTGGGCCTAGAGGATGAGGAGATCATTCACCTGGATTCCGGTGAGCTTTGTAGGCATCGATTCGATCATCTCACCAGTATCTTGGTTGAGGACTTTTCTGTCTCGAGCGCTGCAGCATTTATTCGTCTGTTTGAGGTGGTAAATCAACTTCGCCGCGAATGCCCCTGGGACCAGAAGCAGACCCATATCAGTTTGGGCAAACACCTCATCGAAGAAGCCTATGAAGTGGTAGACGCTATTGAATCTTTGGATGCGGCAATACCACAAGAAAATACCGCTTCAGGAGTTCCGAGTTCGTTCGATGGTACCACTCAGTATCTCGCCGACGAACTTGGGGGTGAACTCGGCGACTTGGTGGTCCAAGTACTTTTTCATTCGGTAATTGCAGCCGAGGAGCACTTTTTCGACCTGCGTTTTGTCCTTGAGTCGATCACCTCGAAGCTGATCCGGCGTCACCCGCACGTGTTTTCTGGTCTTCAGGTGGACGGAGTTGAGGCGGTACTTAGTAATTGGGAGAATATTAAGCGCACTGAGAAGGCGATCCGTGAACCTGCCGAGGGCGTCCCGGCTTCCTTGCCAGCGTTGCTTTTTTGCGCGAAACTCATCCGCAAGGCGGGAGCATTTGGTTACGCAACACCGCCAATTGAGGATTTGCGGGCCCAAATTACCCAATCATCCCGGGATCTTTCCGACGACGGGAGTGGTTTGGCAGAGTTGGTCTTTTCCGTTGCCGAGCTGGCGAGGGCGTTGGGCATTGATTTGGAGGCCGAGGTGCGCAGCGCCGCGCGAAGGTTTTCGAGTGGTTTCCTAGAGTCGCCTTAATGCCGATCGGCAACGGCTGGAGTGCGGCTTTGGCGAGCTTGCGCCGATCTGGCCTATGGTATTGTCAGTTCGAGCGGAACCGATAAAGACTTTTTGCGAGGGTTGAGATGTCAGAGATTGCCAGAGTTATTGGACGTGAAGTCTTGGATTCCCGGGGAAACCCTACTGTCGAGGTGGAGGTGGTTCTCGCAAGCGGTGATCGTGGTTCTGCGATTGTGCCTTCGGGAGCTTCGACTGGCACCCTCGAGGCACTTGAGTTGCGCGACGGCAACGACCGCTATGGAGGCAAAGGAGTCCGGCGGGCGGTAGACAATGTCAATGGCGAGATCGCTTCGCTGTTAGAGGGCCTTGAGGCACTGGACCAGCGCGGCGTCGATGCCGCACTCGTTGCGGCGGATGGAACTAAGAACAAGGAACGCTTTGGCGCCAACGCCATCCTTGGCGCTTCGCTTGCGACCGCTCGTGCCGCGGCAAACTACAACGAGATGCCGTTGTACCGCCATATTGGGGGCGTAAATGCCTACTTGCTTCCCACTCCAATGATGAACGTCATCAATGGAGGAGTCCACGCCGACAACTCGATTGACCTCCAGGAGTTCATGATCATGCCGGTGGGCGCACCGACCTTCGCCGAGGCGTTGCGCTGGGGTGCGGAGACTTATCAAGCTCTCAAAGCGTTGCTTAAAGTACGGGGGCTGTCCGCCGCGGTGGGTGATGAAGGTGGATTTGCGCCAAATCTCGCTGCCAACCTTGACGCTTTGGAGATATTGGTTCAGGCGATTGAGCATGCCGGTTTCCGCGCTGGTGAAGAGATCGCCCTGGCACTTGATCCAGCGAGTTCGGAATTCTACCGCGAGGGAAGATATGAGCTTGCTGGCGAAGGGCGAAGCTTGAGTTCTGAGGAGATGGTGGAATTCTGGCGCGGGGTCATCGACGGCTTTCCGGTGGTCTCCCTCGAGGACGGCATGGCCGAGAATGACCTCGAAGGGTGGAAGATGCTTACCGAGGCGCTCGGTTCCCGCGTGCAGCTGGTCGGTGACGATTTGTTCGTAACGAATTCTGAAATCCTGGCACGAGGCATAGACGACGGGTTGGCAAACTCCATCCTCATTAAGCTCAACCAAATCGGTACCTTGAGTGAGACCCTTGATACCATGGCCCTGGCAACACGCTCCTCCTACAGCTGCATTGTCTCGCATCGCTCGGGCGAAACGGAAGATTCATTTATCGCCGACCTCGCCGTGGCAACTAATGCTGGTCAGATCAAGACGGGTGCTCCGGCAAGAAGCGATCGCGTCGCCAAGTACAACCAGCTCCTCCGCATCGAGGCCGAATTGGGGGATAATGCCCGTTTCGCGGCCTCTTCGCGCCTGAGGCGCTAATTTTTTCTCGTCCGTGGTTCTGTGCGGAGGAGAGATTCCCAACAGTTGCTCCAAATGGGCTGTCGAGCAGTGATGCAGCCTGGTAAGGTTGGAACGTGACCGATTTGTACCCGCCCATTGCTCAGGCTAGGGCGAAACGGGGCTACCTGCTTATTGGGCTTGCGGCCCTCATCATCGCGGCGGCCCTGGTGTGGTCTCCGATATCGGCGTACTTTTCCGAGCGCGCAACGCTCGCTACAACTGAAGCGCAGTTCAAGTC
>JAKASN010000097.1 GCA_021819025.1 Actinomycetes bacterium
TGGAGCATCATCTGGATGGTTTCGCGCCCGCGCACCTCAGTGACTTGGCATCGAAACGCCATGGCACCTCGAGGTCTCGGCCGGAGACTGCGCTGCAACCAAAGTCAAGCAACTCTCCTCCGTTGACGCCGAGCGCTGAACCGCGAGCAGCCTTAGGGGTTGCGTCGCGAGGCATTCATCTGAGGCTCTGCAGAGGCTGCCTGATGGGTCGCGTGGGTTGTCCGGTGCGTGTCGGATTGCTGCCGTCACTTGGCGCCTCGCTAGGTGCTTCTCGGAGACCTAAGCCATCTCGCGCCTCTTGACTTGGCCCGCCAAAGTGCAATTGTGCCAAGAGTGGCTTGAATTTTGTGGGCTGAGGTGGCGAGGGTCATCGCCAATTGAGTTTGACAGCCCCAACGCAACGGTGAGCGCGAGATGGCATCATGACACTGCTTCGGGTTGGCACGACGCCTTGACCTAGCTTGATCCCGGCGCGGGCTAAGTCGCCAGCGCTCGTTACCGATGATCTTTGTGGTCGGCCCGACCCGCGATGTGGGCCGCTTCTGGTAAATTGATCTTTATCTAGCGCTAGGGGATCAATTGTCGAAAATTCGCGAGGGGGCAAAGGCAACTGGCGAAGGGACGACCAGAGAACTTCTTCCGAGCTGGTTACCCTGGGCGGTGTTCGTACTTTCCCTCGCCGGGATTGCAGCTGCGGCTTATCTTTTCTACGCCCACCTTACCGACCCCGCGGTTTTAGCTTGTCCTGAAAATGCCACCATCAACTGTGCCAAGGTGACGACCTCAGCTCAGTCGCGTTTTCTGGGAATTCCCGTCTCCTTTTTGGGGCTGAGCTTCTTTATCGTCTACGCGGTGGTGAACTATCCGAGGTTTTTTGCCAGCCGAATCTTGAGCATTCTGCGCTTGGTCATGGCGATTGGTTCGATGATCTTTGTGCTGTGGCTCGTCTGTGCTGAGCTGCTCATCGTCAACGCCATCTGTCTATGGTGTAGCGCGGTGCACATCATCACCTTGGTATCGTTTCTGCTGGTAATTTACGCTACGGTGCAATCTCGGGTGCTGACTCGAACTGGCAATAGCGATTAAGAGCTCACCTTGGCCGCCCCGGACCTCGGCGATCTAGGGGCAAAAGGGCGTCTTGGAGGACTTGGACGCTTCGGGGAGTACGGCGACTTGTTTGGGTGAGAAGTTGTTTCTCGGCCGGCTATCTCGGGGGGCTTTGGCTTGGGCGTTTTTGCAAGTTGGCCTCCAAGCTGCGCCTTGAGGCGGAGCTTTTCGGGCGCGCCATGGACCTCTCGATACCGGACCCGACTTTGAGTCTGGAGATGACTCAGATTGTGCCAAGTACAAAAGAGAGTTCGCGACCCCCGGCGAGGGCACCAGTCGGGCCGCTGAGGACACGACATGGCGATGACCATCTTAAGGTGCTGGGAGCGGGCGACTTTATCCGCACATGGAGCGAGGGGCCAGCTATTCAAGGTTGTCGTCACGCACACCTTGGCCGCCAATATTACCAGTTTTGGCAAATCGCGGTCTTTGCGCGAGCGACGAGGCGAGATTGCTCGACCCGCGACGGCGAATCTGGCTATAAGCAGCGGCGATACCTGCTGCCCTTAGGCGCGCTATGTTAGGCGTGAGTGCGAAGACGCCGATAGAATCTCTCCCGGTAGGAGACGGCGCTTTGGCGAACCCACTCGTAACGCCATTAAGCTAAAGTGTCGAGTCGTGGGGCTTTCGTCTCGGAGAGGTGGGGATCTGCATTGATGATGGTCGCGGTTTCGCCAGCCGGCGGAGAAGACCTTTCTTTTGCACGCTGGATTTTTGAGCCAGTTGTCATTGGCGACGCACAGATCCGTTGCTCGAGGTTCCTCGAGGCGTTTTCCCTCGGGGTGACCTCTTTTGCCGCTGACTATGGCGCCCTGCTTAACGTTGATGCCACCTTGGTGGTGGCGGTCTCATCGGCGTTGGGCTTTTCCCCCGGGACGCTCCGGGCTATTGGGATCTCGGGATGCTTTGCCGATGCGAAAAGCAAAGGTGCATTTCCGCCGTTGGGGCCAATTCCAGGCGGAGCTTCTCGCTCACCGCGCCTGGGCTTCGTCGCTTATCATCCCGCTGGCCCGCTCTCTGGAATGCGGGTTCGCAGCCAACTCGAAGTCTTGGCGCGCGACAATTCCCTCCGGGTGATCCCAATTGCAATGCGTCCCGGATATCCGGAGCACTCCGTGGCTCTGGTGCTGCATCGCATTGAAGTTGCCATCAAGGGATTAGGTGGCCAGAAGCGATAGGTCCGTGGCCGACTTTGCATTGGGCAACCCAATAGGGTGAAGTGTTTCGCCTAAGCTTGGGAACTCCCAAGATGATGTGAGTCGAATCCCCTCCCACCCGGGCAAAGTACCAGGAGTCCCCCAAGCGAGATGACGAGCGAAGAGAAACTAAGACGTCTTGAGGTGCTTCGTCGCCTCGCGAAGGAGTATCCCGGATCTCCAAAGGACTTATGCGAGCTGGAATTTTCCTCCCCTTTTCAGCTACTTGTGGCCACGATTCTCTCCGCGCAGTGCACCGATGAGCGGGTAAATATGGTGACCAGGAATCTCTTCGTGAAGTATCCCTCTCCGGATGCGCTCGCGACCGCCGAGATTTCAGAACTTGAAGCGATTATTTATCCCACCGGGTTCTTTCACAACAAAGCCAAAAGCTTGATTGGAATGGCCCAAGCCCTACAGGCGCGAGATGGAGTGGTACCGAAGGAGATCTCAGATCTCACCAAGTTGCCCGGGGTGGGAAGAAAGACCGCCAATGTGGTGCTCTCGGTGGCTTTTGGTTTGCCGGGACTCCCGGTGGATACTCACGTGGTGCGTCTCTCCGGGCGGCTGGGTTTGACGAGCTCAAGCGATCCCGTGCAGATTGAAAAGGATCTCCTCTCCTGGGTGCCCCCACAAGAGACCGGCGCGCTCAGCCTCCGCCTGATATTGCATGGCCGCCGTGTTTGCAAAGCGAGGCGGCCCGACTGCGCCCACTGTGTGCTTTTCGACCTATGCCCCTCCGCGGGAGCTCTTTGAGCAAAGCCCCGCCGCCGACTTGGCGGTAAATGTCGCGATTCCCCAATCGCCGGTGTGGCCTCTCCAGCGGCGATATGCTTGGGCTTCTAGAGCACGTCGAGCTAAGAGGAGCCAAAGCGATGTCCCAGGAAGATCTCAGCGAGTACCTCGACTCGTTGTTGGAGCGTTATCGCGAGGTACCTAACAATCTCGCTCGGATCATCCTTAGCCACCCTGAGGCGGGAACTGGCCTTGACTACCTTGACGGCATGGGAGTGCGCCACTTTAGTCTCGATGAGCTAGGGGAGAGTTCCGCTCGGCTCGCGCACTATCTCGCTGAACATGGCCTCGAGCGAGGCGACCGCGTCGGGGTACTCCTTCCCAAGACCCCTGAGCTGCTCATCGCCGCTCTGGCGATCTGGCGCCTTGGCGCCTGCTATCTCCCGCTCTTTACAGCGTTTGGTAGCGATGCCATCTCTTATCGAGCAAACGATGCCGCATGCAAATACATCGTCACCGATCCCACCAACGCCACCAAGCTCGATGCGAATGCCCTTGGTGACTGCCGCATCCTCGTGACCGGCGCGACTGTTCCGGAAGGGGCGGAAAGTTTCTCTGCGGCCATCGCGGGCCCTCGCCAGGATGGCTTCGTCGAGATTGGCCCAGAGGAGATGCTGGTGCTCATCTATACTTCGGGCACTACCGGAACGCCCAAGGGGGTGCCGGTGCCGATGTGGGCACTCGCTGGCCTCGAAGCTTACATGACTTTGGGGATCGGCCTCAGTGCCGAGGATAAATATTGGAATCTCGCCGATCCGGGATGGGCGTATGGCCTGTACTACGGTGTCATTGCACCGCTGGCATTGGGGCACTCCATCCTCTTTGTGAATCTCGGCTTTGACCCCAAGGGCGTGGTGGAGCTTTGGCAGCGCTTCGGGATCACTAGTTTCGCTGGTGCACCCACGGCCTTTCGCTCGATGCGCTCGGCAATCGGCGATACTCCCGTGGTCTCGCAACTTCGCAATATCTCCAGTGCCGGCGAGCCTCTCAATCCCGAGGTGATCGCTTGGTCAAAAGCCAATCTCGGAGTGGAGATTCGAGACCACTACGGCCAAACCGAGATTGGGATGGTGATCAATAACCACAATGACCCCAGGTTGCGAAACGAACTCATTCCAGGTTCGATGGGAATGCCGACGCCAGGGATCACCGCGGTGATACTGGATTCGAGCTTCTCGCCGCTTGGGCCAGGTGTGGATGGTGAAGTGGCAATTGATACCCAAAACTCCCGGCTCTTTTGGTTCGGCGGGTACTTTAACGCACCCGGCAAAACCGCCGAACGCCATAGCCCTGACGGGCGCTACTATTTGACCGGTGACGTGGCGTCTCGTGATGAAGCCGGGTACTTCTTCTTTTCGGGGCGCAGTGACGACGTCATTCTGACCTCGGGATACCGGGTGGGCCCCTTCGAAGTCGAGTCAGCGGTGCTCGCGCACCCCAAAGTCGCCGAGTGCGCCGTGGTGGGGGTTCCCGATGAGATGCGTGGCGAGGCGATCTGGGCATACGTGGTGCTACGCGCCGGAGAATCCGACGACGGGCTCCTCGTCGGTGAAGTCCAGGACTTAGTGCGAAGCCGCCTCTCGCGTACCTCTTATCCGCGACGGGTGTTGGTGGTCGATGAGCTTCCCAAGACTCCGAGTGGCAAGATTCAGCGCTACATCCTGCGTAGCAAAGCCTCCAGCGTTGGGGGCTAGATCGACCTAGCGGCTCTTCTGAGCTTTGGCGATCTGGCGAATCGCGCTCGCCAGAGAGCGCTCCATGCCGATGAGTGCCACAGAGCGGGTGTCGTTGGGATCGGCGGCAATTTGGTCGGTGATGTTCTTGACGCGTTGAGCGATCTCCTCGAGAGCGGTCTGGATCGATGAGAGCTCGGGGTTGACTTCTTGCATTCCATGCACCTTATCTCTTGCCTCGGTAACCTTGGCCAATTTGTGCCCCACCTTGGCCCCGATGTGCTCGTGGATGGCCCATTGGGAACGATTCTCTCCGATTAGGCTTGGGACCACGATGTTAGAGACCCTTGACCTGAGAGATAAGACCGGGGACTACTTGGCGCACTTGCCCAGGCCCAAGGCCGCGGGGAGCCCCCCCATTGAGGCGGTGCGCGAAATCATCGCCGCGGTACGAAAAAGTGGCGACGCGGCTCTTGTCGAGCTGACGCACAGATTTGATGGGGTAGAACTTGTTGAGATCGAAGTCTCCCACGACGAGATGCGCCGGGCTTACGAGCGGATCGATGGTGAACTCCGCGAAGCTCTTGAGGTCGCTGCAGTGGCGATTCGCGGCTACTACGAGCTCGAGCTCCACGAAGATCGCCAGTTTCGCCATAACGGCCTCGTGGTGGCCCAAAAGACGATACCGGTGGCGGTAGCGGGATGCTATGTTCCCGGTGGCAAGGCGCGCTATCCCTCGAGCGTTCTCATGACCGCGATCCCCGCGAGTGTCGCGGGAGTCGAAGAGATCGTGCTTTGTGTCCCGCCCGGGCCCGACGGTCACGTTGATGACGCTACGCTCGCGGCGGCTCATATCGCCTCGGTCGATCATCTCTACAGTGTCGGCGGTGCCCAGGCAATTGCCGCAATGGCCTATGGCACCGAGAGCGTAAAGCGCTGCGATGTCATCGTGGGGCCGGGAAACATCTACGTCTCGGTTGCCAAGCGAGAGGTGGCCCGAGACGTCGGTATTCCCACTGCTTTTGCCGGCCCGAGCGAGGTGGTGGTGATTGCAGATGCTACGGTGTCCGCCGAGTGGGCACTGATGGATGTCATCGTGCAAGCCGAGCACGGTCCAGACGGCATGGCATGGCTTGTCACCTGGGACCAAACTCTGGCCGCAAGCGCAGCGTCGATCTGTGCGGAGCTCTTGAGTGGCTCGCCGCGCAAGTCAGAGACCGAGGCCACCTTGAACGAAGGCGGCTATGTAGTGCTGGTGCGAGACTTCGCCCAGGCGATCGAAGTCTCCAATGCCATTGCCCCTGAGCACCTCGAGCTGCTCAGCGCGGACTTTGAGAAGATGGTTCCCCTCATTAAAAATGCTGGCGCGGTCTTTTTGGGACCTTATGGCACAGCGGCAATAGGAGACTACCTCGCCGGTCCGAGCCACGTGCTTCCCACTTATGGGAGCGCGCGATTCGGCTCTGCCCTCTCGGTGGTTGACTTTCAAAAGCGCGTGCATCTCGTACAAGCATCTCCTGAGGCCATTGCCAAGCTTTCGGGGCACCTCAGCGCCATCGCGGATGCTGAAGGGCTATGGGCGCACGGCCTCTCGGTGAGAATGCGGGCAGCCCAATGACCATCGCACCTCGCCAGGGACTGGGAGTCTTTTCGGGATACCACTCCGCCCAAGTCGATGCCGCAATACGCCTCAATACCAACGAGTCGCCCTATAGGCCGCCGGCGGAGTTGCTCAAGCGCTGGAGCGAGGCGGTATCTGAGTTAGCATTAAATCGCTATCCCGATCGCAGCGCCAAGCGCCTTCGCAGCGCGATCGCCAAATTCCATCACACCGCCGAAGAAGCGGTCTTTATTGGCAATGGATCCAACGAAGTGATCCAGACGATCCTGCTCGCCTATGGCACCCACGGCGCCACCTCGACCTCTTTTGAGCCGACTTACGCCATGTACGAGACGATATCTCGCATCACGGGCACCCGCTATCTGCCTATCGAGCGCAATGGCGACTTTCGCATCGATATCCCAAGTCTTGGCGCCTCGCTTGCTGAGATCAATGCTGCGGTGACGTTTCTGTGTTCTCCCAACAATCCCACCGGCCTCAATGAGAGCCCCGAGGTCATCGCATCGCTCTTGGAGCTGGCAGCGGGCCTGGTGGTCATCGACGAGGCTTACGGGCAGTTCTCCGCTTATTCTCACGTCGGGGAAGTGGCGCAGCGGGACAATCTCGTGGTGGTGAGGACTTTTTCCAAGATCTGGTCCTTGGCGGGGATGCGCATTGGCTATTGCATTGGTC
>JAKASN010000098.1 GCA_021819025.1 Actinomycetes bacterium
ATCGATGGGCTGGTGGTGGCGATCCTGAGCGCCTTGATAGCCAAGCTGATCTCGCCCTCGATCAGTTTGACCAATATAACCGCGGGCGCCGCGCTATATAAGTCAGAGATCCTCTACACCACGATTCAACTGGTCATTTCCGTTTCCTACCAGATCATTCTCGTCGGCCATGCCCCAGGCCGCACCATCGGTGACTACGCGGCGGGCATCCAAGTGGTGTCACTGGAGATGGGGGTGCCAGGATACACCCGCGCCAGTAAGAGGGTTACCATCGCGCTGGTCAGCTCGGCGCTGAGCTACACCGTGGTCTCCCCACTCGGCTCATTGCTTTTTCTCATTGATGGACTTTGGATGCTTTTTGACAAGAACCGCCAGACCATCCACGACAAGATCGCAGGAACTTATGTCATCCGCTATCTTCGCAATGGAGCTGTGACGAACCTCTAAGATACCAGACGAGGTTGATTAGGGCGAACTTCTCCCAGCTTGGAGTCGGAGAAGTCCTCGATGCGGCGTCTCGCCCTAGTAGTCTTGGTACATGCCACTTTTGGATCCAGACGGACTAACGCGCCGCATCATTGCCATGGCGGAGCGGATTCTCTATGTCTTGGTACCGCTGATCCTGGTCGCTATGACCGCGATCGTGATCTTGCAATCGGTCCGCGCGATACTCCAGGTCAACTTGTCAAACATTGCCACCTCGGCGATGGCGGGACTTCTCAACGACGTATTATTCGCCATTATCATCCTTGAACTGCTCTCCACGGTGATTGCCCACCTTTGCAAGGGAGGCTTCCAGGTCAAGGCATTTCTCTACATCGGTATCATTTCATCGGTACGACGCATCCTCGTACTCGGGGCTCAGCTGTCCTCAAGCACCAGATTCGACAGCTTGGCCTTCAAAAGCGGTATTACCGAACTTGCTGTTGATGCAGGCGTGGTAGTGGCGCTCTCGATAGCGCTTTACATTACCAAACTCGCCTCCCCGACAAAGCGCAACAGCGAGGAGAAGTCCGTCGCGGTGAACTAGCCCCTCTTCGGCTGGTTCGGGCCGAAGTTGCATCACTTTGGGCGCACATCTCTTGGGGCCTGGCCAAGCTCCTTTAGCGATCGGCGTCACCGTATCGGAATTGATGGCTGATTCCATCAAGGCGTCCGAGGATCTCCTCGTCAAGGGTCACCCCGAGTGCCGCGACGCTATCACGAAGCTGTTCAGGAGCCGAGGCACCAATGATAGGTGCGGTTATCACCGGGTTATGGAGCACCCATGCGAGAGCCAGAGTTGTCGAAGAGACCCCCAAGGACTGGGCGACTTTTCCAATCTCGTCTACCGCCTCGAATGCCCGGTCGTTCCAGTAGCGTTGCTGATACATTCCCTGAGCGCTGCCGAGGGTAAAGCGCGTGCCGGGCGTCGGGGGCGATAGGCGTTGGTGCTTGCCGGTAAGCATGCCTCCCGCGAGAGGATTATAGGAAATCACCCCGATCCCGTCGAGTTTGCACAAAGGAAAGAGTTCCCGCTCAAACTCGCGAAAGAGCAAGTTATACCTCGGTTGCACGCTGGAAAAAGGCGTCAATCCATAAGTCTTCGCAACGCCTTGGGCTCGAGCAAGTTGATAAGCGAGAAAGTTAGAAACCCCAATGTAGCGCACCTTTCCAACATGAACGAGGTCGTTCAATGCCTGGAGAGTTTCCTCAATGGGTACCTCAGGATCGTATCGATGGAGCTGGTAGAGGTCTATGTAATCGGTCCCGAGACGACGCAGCGATGCATCTACGGCATCCATGATGTGCTTTCTTGAATTTCCCCCTTGGTAAGGTTTAGCTCCCATTTGACCGGCACACTTAGTGGCAACGATAAACGACGAGCGCCTTCCCTTCAACCAGCGCCCGATAATCTCTTCGGTACGCCCCACCGTGGTAAGGTCGCCCCCGAGGGGATAGACGTCAGCGGTATCGATGAAGTCAATGCCCGATTCGTGAGCCGCATCCAGGATCGCTATCGCCCCAGCTTCGTCGACTTGGACTCCAAAAGTCATCGTGCCGAGGCAGAGTCGAGAGACTTTGAGCCCACTTGAGCCGAGGCGCACACTTTGCATCTTGATCGATCCCCTCCACTAAGACAATTTAGTTGCGTGCGTCGACCGAAGTTACTAAATGACGTGCAGCTCGAGCCTCATCAACGCGGCTGGCAGGCGTCTTGCTCGGAGCATCGTGCATCGACGCGGCGGCATCGGAGTCCTCGGTTCGCATCGCGATCTCGATGAGGGACTCCGCGAAGGCGTCCAAGGTTTGCCGGGACTCGGTCTCGGTGGGTTCGATCATCAGGGCCTCTTCGACGATGAGAGGAAAGTAAACCGTGGGCGCGTGAAATCCTTCGTCGAGCAAGGCTTTGGCGATATCGAGAGCTCGAACCCCGGAATCCTTTTTAATCTTTGCCACCGTGACGACAAACTCATGCATGCAAGTGGTCTCATAAGCAGCTGGATAGTACGGAGCTATCTTTGCCTTGAGGTAGTTGGCATTCAGAACTGCCAAGCGCGACATCATCGCCAATCCGTCACCTCCCAGAGCCTTCATGAATGCCAGTGCCCGCGCGTAGACCACGGCATTGCCGAAAAACGAGTGCACTCGACCGATCGAGGCCTCGGGATAGGCGACGTCAAATCCGTTCTCAGTGCGCACCGGATAAGGTCCGGGTAGGAACTTGGCCAGATGCGCCGCCACCGCAACCGGGCCTGAACCGGGACCGCCGCCACCATGGGGCGTGGCGAAGGTCTTATGGAGGTTGGAATGCACAATGTCAAAACCCATGTCACCGGGGCGCGCAACTCCGACAATAGCGTTCAAAGTCGCTCCGTCATAGTAAAGGAGCCCATCGACGGAATGTATTAGCGCGGCTATCTCGGCTATCTCGGCCTCAAACAGCCCCACGGTGTTGGGATTAGTGAGCATGATCCCCGCCACCTCCTCGTCGACAAAACCCGCAAGAGCCTCAACGTCAACAAGTCCCCTGGAGTTCGAGGGCACCGTCACAGCGCGATACCCCGCCAAGGTGACCGAAGCCGGGTTGGTGCCATGGGCCGAATCGGGAATGAGAACCTTGGTTTTGGAATTGCCTTTGGAGCGGTGATATGCCTCCATGATGAGAAGGCCGGTCAGCTCACCTTGAGCACCCGCAGCGGGAGCCAAGGTAGCCGCCGCCATTCCGGTTATCTCAGTGAGGTAATCCTCAAGCGTGCAGCAGATCTCGAGCCAGCCTTGGATAAGAGAGACGGGCGCGAGAGGATGGACATTCGCAATCCCCGGAATTGCGGCGACCTGGTCAGCTAATTTGGGGTTGTACTTCATGGTGCAAGAGCCGAGCGGGTAAAAGCCCAAGTCCACCGAAAACTGTCGATGAGTCAATCGGGTATAGTGCCCCACGAGATCCCGCTCTGAAACTTCGGCAAGTTCCAGAGGTGCGTCGCGAAGGTACTCTGGAGGCAATTGGCTGGCGGGATCGATGATCTCGATACCGGTATCCCGAAGGGTTCCGCAGCGTCTTCCCGCCACTGAGAGGTCGAAGATGGTTGGCTCGGGAGTGCCGCCCATCATGGGAATTGAGGAGGCCTTTCCGCCCGCGGGAGCTATGGCTGGTGTCATCTACTTCAATACCTCCACTAGCGCATCGACGAAAGAGTCGATCTGGGACTTGGTTCTCTTCTCCGTTACCGCGATAAGCAATGACGAATCGAAGTTGCTTATCGCCAGGCGTCCCTCCAGGGCCACGCCGGCGAGAAACCCCCGAGAGGCCATGTCTTCAACGACCTGCGAGGGAGACTTCTCTATGGTGAGGGGGAACTCGCGGAACGATCCTCTGCCGAGGCGCACCTCTCCAACTCCACGGCGCTTGAGACTGTCGGTGAGATAAGCCCTCCCACTCAAACACTTGAGACCGATCTCGCGATATCCCGAGGTGCCCAGCCAGGATAGTTGTATCGCCGCCCAAATGGCCATCAGGGTCTGATTCGTGCAAACATTCGAGGACGCTTTCTCGCGTCGAATATCTTGCTCGCGCGCGCGCAGCGTCGTCACATAGGCGCGGTTGCCCCTGGTGTCGAGTGTCTCGCCCACGAGACGGCCGGGAAGGTAGCGAACCAGCTCCAAGGTGGTGGAGAAGAGCCCGAGATATGGGCCCCCAAAAGAGAGCGGAATCCCAAGTGGTTGACCTTCGGCCACAGCCACGTCGGCCCCGAGCGCACCGGGAGACTTAAGCAGGCTCGTGGCAATGGGATCATAAGCCACGATCAAGAGAGCACCTGCCGCGCTTGCCAGCTGCCGAGCTGCGCTGATCTCTTCAATTAGGCCGAGAAAGTTAGGATAAGCAACCACAAACGCAGCTACCTCGGAGGTATTAGCGGGCCAAATCGTGCATCCCGAAGAGTCAAGATGAGCTAGCTCAAGTTGATGTCCTGGCCCCGAGGAGAAGGTCGCTGCAACCTCACGCCAGCTTGGGTTGACACCTTCGGAGATGATTACCCGAGACCTCTTGGTGCGCGCGCAAGCCAAATTGATCGCCTCCACCAATGCGGAGGACCCGTCGTAAAGCGAGGCATTAGTGATCGCCAGACCCGAAAGCCTAGAGACCATGGTCTGGTACTCAAAGAGCGCCTGGAGCACCCCTTGGGCAACTTCGGGTTGATAGGGCGTATATGCGGTAACAAACTCGCTCCGGCTTCCCAAAGCTTTTGTGGCGGCGTAGAGATCATGGTCATAGGCACCCCCTCCCGCAAAGCAAAGCAACTCTTTGGAGACCGGGCTATTGCGAGCTGCAAGATCTTCAAACTCTTCG
The DNA here is from genome assembly GCA_021819025.1 of Actinomycetes bacterium. GTDB lineage: Bacteria > Actinomycetota > Acidimicrobiia > Acidimicrobiales > Acidimicrobiaceae > Acidithrix. Next base: position 4,832 of record JAKASN010000098.1, read on the forward strand.
ATGACTTCAACTTCAGATCGGCCCTCTGGGAGATTCAGGCTTCTTGAGAGCAAAAGCGCTTGAGGAATCGAATCGTAGAGTTCATCTAGCGAGCTGAGCGACAAGAACTCCAGCATCGAGGTGATCTCGGCTTGGGTATGGGGCGTAAAACCGGACAATGCGTTCCTTTCTTAGCCTTGAGTTCAAGGGTCTATCATTTCTCCGTGGCAGCACGGGATGCTTTAGGCACAAATGGCAACGCGCAACTGACACCCTCGATGACTCGTTTGTCAAGCTGTAGCGAGACGGGCTCCCCCGCAGCCAAATCGCCATCTGCGAAGCACAGCGAGATTCCGACTCCTAGTACCGGGGAAAAGTTGCCGCTTGAGGAGAAACCGATGTCACGGCCTTTGTGGATCAAACGCATCCCTTCGCGCATCGGTTGGCGCGAAAACCCCCGAACTCCGACGAGGAGGCGTCTTGGACCGCTCGCCAGCTCCGCGAGCAGGGCCTCTCGACCGATAAATTCACCTTTGTTCATGGCAACGACCCAGCCGAGACGAGCTTGAAAAGGCGTGATCCCTTTCCCAAGTTCATGTCCGTGAAGAGGAAGGCCAGCTTCGAGGCGCAATGTGTCTCTGGCACCGAGGCCAGCTGGAGTAATACCAGCAGCAATAAGTTGACGGAAGAGTTCGTTTGCTCCCGGGTTGGGGATGGAAATCTCCACGCCATCCTCTCCGGTGTATCCCGTCCCGGCGACCACCACGTCTACCCCGCCGAACTTTAGCTCGGCCACGCGGAAGTGTCCCACTGCGGCGGCCTCGGGAAAGACACCGGCGAGCCTCGCCCTGGCGTTGGGGCCCTGTATCGCAAGTACCGAGCGCGACTGCGTCACGTCGCTACCGCCAATGGAAGAGATCACTGAAGCGGTGTTGGAGGCGTTGGGCATCACGTCAAATCGCTCCGGCCCCACCCACCACACGATGATGTCATCTACCACGGATCCGTCCGGGGCAAGATGGTGCGTGTACTGCGCGCGACCGGGTGATATCTTGTTGAGGTCGTTGGTGAAGCTGCGTTGCAGAAGCCCAAAGGCTTCGGGCCCGGAAATCGACACCGTGCCCAAATGGGAGACGTCAAATACCACCGCATCGCTACGGCATGCCATATGTTCGGCTACGGTTCCACCAGGGTATGAAAGAGGCATCTCCCAACCGCCGAAGGGTACCATCTTGGCTCCGAGTTCGCGGTGCTGAGAATTGAGAAAGCTGTACTTTAGATCCACGTGCAAGACATTAGCTCAGTCGCACTTGAAAAACATCTTTGAAGTGAAAGCACGCCTCAAGCTGGGACGGGATCGAAAACTACTCCGCTTGGACCTTGGGTACATCGCTGGGGATTGCGGCATCAGCGCCACGCATTTTGTTGCGGAACGCATCGATGGAGACGATTTCACTCTCTAACTCCGCCTTGATATCTGTCAAGGAGAGAACCATCCCGAAGACCATTTGGTTACCGCGCAAGAGGTCTACCAGGTTCTCTTCGTCGCGTGCTAACACCGAATTGGACTCACCGAAGAATATCAGCCCGGCATTGGTCATCGTCATGCCTTCGATGCGCTCCATCGATTCAACAGAACGCCTTACTCCTTGCAAGGAGAGACCGTTGTCGATGAGCCGCTTCACCAGCTTAAGCCTCATCAGGTCTTCGTAGGAGTAGCGTCGCTGCGACCCGCTGCCGTGCGCGTCGGCAATCGAGGGCCGGATTAAATCGGTACGCGCCCAATAGTCAAGCTGGCGATAACTGATTCCCACAATCTTGGACGCCTGTAAACCGCTGTAACTTGGACCCTGATTTGTTTTCGACACGTCTTGAAAACCTTTGTTCGACTTCTCAGAGATGGGCTAAGCCTACTACATCTTTCGTAGCGGAAGCCTGTCCACTTTAGTTACAAACAAGTAATTACGCCAAAATACAACCCATGACCTATCATGGCCAAGCAAATGTCTTAGATAACGGCTCCATTACCCAAGCGCGACTAGGAAAAGTCCTCAGGCGTTATGTTGTCGAGAAACTCACGGAATTCATCAATTACTTGAGGATCTTCACTGGCGTCGCTGAGGTTGTCCTCAAACACCTCTTCATCTTGAACTACAACTCCCTCCCTGGCAATGAGTTCGTCGCTGACAAAGATCGGCGCTTGACTGCGAATTGCCAACGCCACGGCATCAGAGGGCCGCGCCGAGA
>JAKASN010000099.1 GCA_021819025.1 Actinomycetes bacterium
GCGTACTCAGGTTCCCTTCACGGGTGCTTGGATCTGCGTCGGAGCGCCATTCAGCCAGGAGCTAACCAGCGACTTGTGCGAGTTCACGAACGCAGCGGCCGCCGCAGGCCCACTCATCTTGTCTTGCGCCATGGCATAGGCGACCGAGTTCTGGTCCGCACTCGTCCAGTTGAAGGCGCGGATGAACTTAGCCACCGCAGGAGCCTCGGTTGGCAACTTTGCACCCATCAGCTTGTACAAGTTGTAGGGCGGATAGGCGCAGTTGATCTGAGTTGCCGGTAGGGCAGCGCAGGCCTGGGTGAACGGAGGCAACTGTACCTGGGAGAAGGAATAGAGATGGTTGATGTACTGCGGAGTATACCAATAGAAGATGATTGGTTGCTTGGCGTTGTACGCCGTCTCTATCTGAGAAAGCTGTGCGGCCTCAGAACCGGCAAATACCACCTTGAGGTTGATCTTGAGGGTATTAACCAGCGCTGCGTCGTTGGTGACATAGCTCGGAGCCCCATCAAGGAATTCGCCTTGGGGAGCGCTCTGCGGTGTCACAAAGAGCTGCCAATCCTTCTGGACCCCTTGCCAAGTGGCAAGCTCAGGATGCGCTTTCATCAAGTAGGTAGGAACATACCAGCCAATATTGCCGGTAGGACCTTCGAGCCCGGCGTTGATCACTTCATGGTTGCCATTAACGTAGGTCTGGTAGTGGTTGTAGTGACCCCACACCTCGAGCACCGCCGAGACACTTCCAGTCGCCATGGCGGAAAACTCTGGAATCTCCGCCAAGTCGAGCAACTTCACTGGATAGCCCAAGTCGTGCGTAATCACGTACTGAGCAACCACATTGTTGGCCAGCGACCCCTCCCAGGAGTTCGTTACCAACGTGATCGTTGGCTTGGGCGTCGACGAGCCACTCGACGACGCGGCGCTGGAACCACAAGCCGCCAAAAGCACCGCCGCTGCGGTGGTCGCGCCACCCCAACGCAGGCCCCTACGGAATTTGCCCAGTTTTCTCTTACTTTTTATCAATTGACCCTTCCCCTTTGTTGCTGCCCTGATTTTTCCATCAAGACATCAGCCAGATTCGGCGCACCCCTTGATGCCCCTTATTACGTGCCCAACTCGACCCCCGCTAAGTGCCCACAGCGATAACCGCAAGCTCACCAGAGGACTTCACCCGATCGGCCCCCCTCAAGCTCTTGCCATTTTTCTTCACTGCGAGAACTCCCTAAAACATCGCTAGCGTCGCGGTGTTTTTGGGCGGGTTCCATATCAGCACTGTCTCCTTACGCCGGCAACCTCCTTACAAAACGGCCCTGGGTGAGCCGATCGAATACGACACCCATGATGACGATGGCGAGGCCAGCCGCGAGACCGAGGCCGAACTCATCGCGCTCGAGGCCCACTACCACGTCATAACCCAACCCGCCACCGCCGACCAATCCAGCTACGATCACTTCAGCGAGAACCAACATGATGGTCTGATTGATGGCAAGAATTATCGAGGGTCTCGCCGCGGGCAGCTCCACCTTCCAAAGAAGCTGCATCCGCGTCGAGCCAAAAGCGTTACCCGCTTCGACCATGTCCCGCCGCACTTGCCGCAGTCCCAGGTTGGTAAGGCGTACCGCCGGGGCAAGGGCATAGACGAACGACGCCGCCACACCCGCCATGTTGCCCACTCCAAAAAACAACACCACGGGAATGAGATAGACAAAAGCTGGCATGGTCTGGAGCACATCGAGGATCGGCCGCAGCAACCTGTCGACGCCGTCCCACCAATATGCCGCGATACCGAGAGGAATCCCCACCACGACACACATGATCAGAGCAACGATCACCTGCGCCAAAGTAATCGCGCTATCAGACCACATCCCTGAATAGCCAATCGCCATCACGCCAGCAGCCACCAGGAGGGCTCGACGCCATCCGCCAATCACAAGGCCGAGAGCTGCGGTACCGAATACCGGTATCCACCAAGGCAAGTTGCCTGCGATACGAGTGAGCGGGTTGAGAATCTCCAGAGTGGTAAAGGCGCTCAAATTGGAGGTACCACCGATGATCGGCAGCGAGGAATAGTGATAAAGGTGCGTTTGGAGCCAGGTCAGCAAGGAGTTCACAGGACCAGAGATGGAAATCGACCACCCCGGGGGAAACCCCCCTGGACCGCTCAATATTGTACCGATAATAACTGCCACCACGACGCCAGCGAGGATTGCGCCTTGCTGCAACCGCTTGCGGTGTTGCTGTTCCAAAGAGAGTGCGCGACTCGGTCGACCGATGCGATTCGCTGCTGCACTGACGATGCGATCCAAAATCATCGCCATAAATACGATGGCCACCCCAGCTGTAAATGCGTCACCCACGTCGACAATGTTCAGGGCCTGGAGGACCGGGTCGCCAAGTCCACCGGTACCGATCAACGATGCCACTACCACCACCGATAGTGCCATCATGATTACCTGGTTGATGCCGACGATGATGGGACGCAGTGCCAACGGTAGCTGCACCTTGCGGAGGAGTTGCATGCGACTTGACCCAAACGACTTGCCGGCTTCAATTGTCTCGCTTGGAACTGAGTGGATGCCGAGCATGGTGAGACGAATCACTGGTGGCGTGGCATATATTACCGTGGCCACGATGCCACCGGGGTTACCGATGGAAAACAAAAGTACGATGGGCACGAGATAGGCGTAGGCAGGCAGCATCTGCATGAGATCGAGAACCGGTCGGATTGCTTGTTCGACGAAGCGGTTTGCCGCTGCAGCAATTCCCAGAGGAATCCCCACAACTATCGCGATCATCACCGAAACAGACATTAAAGCCAGTGTCGACATCGAGACGGTCCACAAGCCGATAAGGCCGAAATAAGCCATGGCAATGACAACGAATATTGCCACTCGCCAATTACCAACCAAAAGGCTGCTCGCCACGAAGAGCGCAATGACTCCTGGCCAGGTAAGGAAGTTGAGAAAGTCCGAGACCCAGATCACGCAATCGCCAAGCCAAGAACCAAGCGGGGTGAGGAAGTGGGCAAAAAAAGGTGCGGAGGTTTGATGGACGGTGATCCAGTTCGCCAGCGAATCGAAGCTGTTTTGAATTCCTGTCACCCAATGGGCGGGAAAGCCCGCGGTGATCCCGGTAGCGACGCCCGCCACCAATGCGGCCAGGACGATCACCACCAGGCCCGGCCATGGTCCCAACTTGGCTAGCTTAGCCAGGGCGCTGGGCTGGTACCTTTCAGGAGGTGCAGTGGGAGCCTCATTAAGCTCAATCGGCCTGTCGGGCTCGGTGACTACCGTCACTGGAGGGCGCCTTCGGTGCGCTGCGGTCCCTCCACCAAGGTTGAATTAAGGCTGATCGCGGACTCGGCCGGCTCATAGTTGATCGCCGCCAGCACGTCCTTGCGATCCAATATCCCCACCAAGGTGCCACCTGCATCAATCACGCCCACTGGCGCATCCGACTCCAGCACTAGAGGAAGCACGGACTGCAACAGCGCGCTTTCGGAGACGATGCGCGAATCCGGAGGAGCCACCATCGTCGAGGTTCGCGCACGCATGGCCCAACGCGCGGTGAGTACTTTGGCGCGCGATACATCACGGGTAAAGGCGGCGACATATTCGTCTTTTGGCGAACCCACTACCTCTTCAGGCGTTCCGACTTGTACAAAAGACCCATTGCGCATAATCGCGATGCGATCTCCGAGTTTTAGTGCCTCATCCAAGTCATGACTGACAAATACCACGGTCTTATGGAGCCGCTCCTGCAATCGAATCACTTCGTCTTGCATCTCACGTCGGATGAGCGGATCTAGGGCGCTAAAAGCTTCATCGAATAAGAGCACTTCGGGATCGACCGCGAGAGCTCGCGCGAGGCCGACGCGCTGTTGCATTCCCCCCGAGAGCTCGCTGGGATAAGACTGCGCAAAGCCGGAAAGTCCCACCACGCGGAGAAGCTCGTCAACGCGGGCGTAGCGCTCCTTTTTCTTCATCCCCTGAATCTCTAAGCCGTAGGCGACGTTGTCCACCACCCTGCGATGGGGGAACAAGGAGAACTGTTGAAAGACCATGGAGACCTTGTGCCTGCGAATCTCGCGCAGCTGGTTCTTGTCAGCTTTTACCACGTCGGACCCGCACAAAGTAATTTCGCCTGAGTCAACTTCGACGAGCCGGGTCAGGGAACGGATAAGGGTGGATTTGCCGCTCCCGGAAAGCCCCATCACGACAAACACCTCGCCACGACGGACATCGAAGGAGACGTCTCTAATGGCCACCACACAGCCGGTCTTCTCTTGAAGCTCAGCTGGGGAGAGCTCCGTCTCGGGCGTTCCCACCAGTGTCGAGCCCTTGGGTCCAAAGATCTTCCAAAGATTCTTACAAGAAATTTGTACTGAAGTATTCTCCAACCGCTGACTCCCCCTCCGAGTCGGATCCGCCGCGTCGCATCCCATACTGGAGAGCCGATCCCCAAGAATGCTCCGTGTAAAGCTCGGCAAATTCCGGCGCTTCGCTATAACCTATCGCTTCGTGGCGCCGTCCAATCCGGCGTCGGCGTCGCAACTCTTTCTGGCCGTCAAAATAACATACCACTGACATATCATACACATGCGCAGCGTTCGCAATAGGAATACTTTCGCAAATTTGGATTGTAACATATTGGAGGGGCCGCGCCTTGGCAAGGCGCCGGGAACACTCGAGCACTCCCAGATAGCGAGAATCGCCCCCTGGCGCCGCCGCACTTGGAGACGGTTGAGGGTAATTTTCTCGCTTGACAATGAGCGCAATGAAGCGATGAATCCCACATCGTGGGCAAGTTGCCACCGATGTCGCCACCACGGGGCCACGCCCCCGAAGCGCCCAAATTATCGTCATCAGCAAAGCCGAAGCTTTGCATCATCGCGGCAACATCGGAGAAGATCACCAAAGCTAAAAAATAAAACTCGTCTCGCCGCAGGCGAGTTGTCACCACAAGGGGCGGCCATACTTGCCAGAGCAGCACCCCCGAAAAGATCGCTTCTTGGCGAGGAAAAAGCGACAACCTTCGGCCCTGACTCGAAGAGTTAATAACTTGACACAACGGCGGTGGAACCCCTCACTGCCAGAGCCGGTGCCAACAAGAGCACCTTGGCGGTAGCCGACGCGTTATCAATGCGTTCCCTTACCAGCTGTACGGCCTCGATTCCAACCTGGTAGCGAGGAAAGCTAATCGGGGTGAGCGGAGGCGAGAGACGACTCAAGTATGGCACGTCATTGAAGCCCACCACCGAGGTGCCTAAAGGACGCTTCAGCCCCGCTTCTTCAATGGCCCAAGAAGGGGCCGATTGCGAGCATGTCGATTCCGGCGACGATTGCGGTGCATCGATTCCGGCGTGCAAGCAACTCCCGACAGCAACCAATACCGGCGGCACGAGAAAAACTCTTCCCAAACCCGATTATCTCGGTGTCTAGGCTAAGGCCGGCCGCCTCCGTGGAAAGCAGAAATCCCTTGAGTCGACCAGTTCTGCTGGACAGCTCATGGGGCCCCGCCAAATGCGCTGCCGCCATTGCGACTCCGGCAACATCGTCGGTAGTAAACCAGAGAACACCCCGGTGGTCTATGACACCGTTGGTGAGAACAATTGGGAGATCTCCGAGCTTCATCTCCAAAAGCAGCTGGCACTTGTGCCTTGTCGTAGCGAGCCCCAGCCCGTCGACTCGTCGAAAGCGCATTCCCTGGAGAACAAGACGCTAGCGATAAGGATCGTTGTAAGTACTGAGCAACCGCACTACTTAGCCAATCTGGTTAGCCAATCTGGTTAGCCAATCTGGGCAAGGCGGTCCGCGATACCGCACACGATCGCCGAAAGAGATGGTTGGTCAAATCCGGGATTAAGACGCCCACGGTGTGAGAGCGTCGCGTTTTGAGGCTCAGTGCAGCGGGTTCCCCATGTTAGTCAACTTTGCTAGTGGCTTTGACGACTCGGACCACCGTTTGAGCACTTACCAAGCCGCGTGCCCCAGCCTCTGCGTTAAGGGCTCGAGACGCGCTAGCTGGGTGCACCCCGGCAAGTCGGGCAACGTCTCTACAGGTCACGCTCGGGGAATTCATCTTCAGTAACCTTCATCTCACCTACAATCCCGCGGGCCAGCGTGCGTGGCTTTAACCATATCCATTCCCGCACGCGGTGGCGTTGAGGTTGGCAAACTCATTGAGAAGCGAAACCCGCAATTGTCCTTGGCGCCACGGCCATTGCAGCCGCGATAGCGCTAGGGCCACTTTAGGATCGACGGCGGTCGGCAATTTGGAGATGAGAGATGGCGAAGCATCGTGGCTGAATCGAGCGGTCCCCATGAGGTGTTCCTTTACGACCGTTCCGGGGCACGCTATGGTATCACCGAGCCACGATGGCGCGGTGACGACGGGACGCCCCTTAGCTATTCGGAGCTCTCCGGAATTACCCCCGACGAAATCGAAGGCACGATTCGTACTATGTGGCGCTACCGCCGGGCCTTCCCCCCTGGCCTCAATGACATGGTCACACTGGGAGAAGGATGCACTCCGTTGGTGAAAAAAGACTGGCACGGCATCCCGGTCCTCTTCAAGCTCGAAGGCTGCAATCCCACAGGAAGCTTCAAGGATCGCGGCACATCGGCACTTATCTCGGGATTGTTGTCTCAAGGAGTGCGTTCCTTAGTCGAAGATAGCTCAGGCAATGCCGGCGCCTCAATTGGCGCATATGCCGCTGCGGCGGGGATAAGCGCAAGGATTATCGTACCGAACGCCACTTCAACGTCGAAACTAGTGCAGATGAAGACCTACGGGGCAGAAGTGGTGCGAGTCGGCAAGAGCCGCGCGGAAACTGCTGCTTATGCTTTGCATGAGGCAGAGAGAGTCTTTTACGCCAGCCATAATTGGCATCCTCTCTTCATCCAAGGCACCAAGTCCATCGCCTACGAACTCTGGGAGGATCTCGGTTTTCGTGCCCCAGCCACCAAA
>JAKASN010000100.1 GCA_021819025.1 Actinomycetes bacterium
ATCTTGAAGCAAGAAGGATATATTGAGGGCTTTGCAGTCAAGGACATGGAGGGCAAGCCTGGTAAGGCGCTTGAGATTCAGCTCAAGTACTCACCGGAGCGCAAGCGAGTGATTTCGGGAATCCAGAGGGTTTCCAAGCCCGGGCTCCGGGTCTACTCGAGAGCCGACGCGGTTCCGCGCGTGCTCGGTGGACTTGGTGTGGCGGTCCTTTCCACGTCCAAGGGTTTAATGACCGATCGTGAAGCACGCAAGCAAAAGATAGGCGGGGAAATCATCTGCTACGTCTGGTAGCGATGTGATCTCGTATTTGAGGAGTAGGTAAGTCAAATGTCTCGAATCGGAAAAGTGGCGGTGGGTGTTCCCGCAGGAGTCAGTGTGGAGATTACTGGCTCCAATGACGTGACCGTTTCAGGCCCGAAGGGGAAACTGTCCCGAGTGCTGCCCGGTGTGATCACTATTCGGGAAGATTCCGGCCTTCTTCATGTCGAGCGTCCCAACGACGAGCGCCTTTCCAAGGCTCTTCATGGACTGTCGAGAACGTTGGTTTCCAATATGGTGACCGGAGTCACTGCAGGATTTGCCAAGGAGCTAGAGATCATCGGCGTGGGTTACCGTGCCGTGGCCAAAGGCCCCGGAGAGCTTGAGCTCTTCTTGGGTTTTTCCCACACCGTGACCATCGTTGCTCCAGAGGGCATTACTTTCGAAGTCCCCACGCCAACCAGGGTGATTGTACGTGGCATCGACAAAGAAGTGGTAGGACAGGTCGCCGCCAATATCAGGAAGGTCCGTAAGCCCGAGCCCTACAAAGGCAAGGGCGTTAGGTATCTCGGAGAAAAGGTCCAGCGCAAAGCTGGCAAGACCGGTAAGTAGCGCCAGGACTACTTGGAGATAGCAATGTCAAATAAAAAAGTCAATAGCCAGGCACTTCGCCATAAGAGGCATAAGAGAGTTCGCAGGATCGTGGTGGGAACCGCGGAGCGCCCGCGTTTGGCGGTCTTTCGCTCTAACCGTCATATCGTCGCACAAGTCGTCGACGACGCTTCGGGCTCCACGCTGGTAGCGGCTTCCTCCTTGGAAGCGTCACTCAAGGGCGGGGCTACGGGTAATTCTGAAGCTGCGGCCAAGGTGGGCGAACTTGTTGCAGAGCGTGCCGTCGCTAAAGGTGTCACAAAAGTTGTTTTCGATCGTGGCGGATTCCAGTACCACGGACGGATTGCCGCGCTTGCAGATGCGGCCCGGAAAAAGGGATTGGAGTTCTGATTCGCGTGGCAGATATGGAATTTGAAGAGAGGACCATTAAGGTCAACCGAGTCGCCAAAGTTGTAAAAGGCGGTCGACGTTTTTCCTTTACCGCCCTCATGGTGATCGGTGACAAGAACGGTCGAGTCGGCTTGGGCTATGGCAAGGCCAAAGAGGCCGGTATCGCGGTTCAAAAAGGTATCGAAGAGGCCAAGAAGAATCTCTTCGCGGTGCCTCTCGCGGGGAACACTATCGTGCACCCTGTGATTGGAGAGGCCGGGGCAGGACGAGTTCTGCTCAAGCCAGCTGCTCCTGGAACTGGAGTTATCGCCGGAGGAGCCGTGAGGGCAATTCTTGAGATGGCTGGAATCCATGACGTGGTTTCCAAGTCGCTCGGCTCCTCGAATTCGATAAATGTCGCCCATGCCACGATCGCGGGCCTCAAGGATCTCAAGCGCCCTGACGAGATCGCTGCGCTGCGCGGCAAGTACGTCGACGAGGTCGTCCCACACGCGATCAACCAGGCTTATCAGGACAAGAAAAAGCAGATCGAGCAGCGCTAGGAGCGACCATGGCAACTGAGAAGAAGCTGGTAATTACCCAAATCAAGTCTGGTATCGGCACTAAGCCCAAACACCGCGCAACTCTGCGCGCACTGGGCCTCGGCCGCATCGGAAAGAGCAATACTATCGCGGATCGCCCGGAGATTCGGGGCATGATCGCCCGGGTTCCCCACTTGGTAAAAGTGGTTGAAGAAGTTTAATTTAGGAGCGTCGAATGCTAAAAGTGCATGATCTCGTTCCAGCGGAGGGCTCTAAGAAAAAGCCCAAGCGCGTTGGACGGGGAATTGGTGGCAAAGGTGGCAAGACTGCTGGTCGTGGTACCAAGGGTCAGGGAGCCAGAGATACTATACCCATGGGTTTTGAAGGTGGTCAGCTGCCGTTGACACAGCGTACTCCCAAGGCTAGGGGATTTAAGAATCCTTTCCGGGTGGAGTATGAGATCGTAAATCTCGATCGCATCCAAGACCTCGCTTCTGAGGGAGTGGTGGTACTCGATCCATCCGTTCTTGCCAATAACAACGTGGTGAAGCGTGGATCGCTAGTAAAGGTCTTGGGCAACGGCGAGATTCGTATCGGTGTCACAATTTCCGCGCATAAGTTTTCCCGCGCCGCAGAGTTTGCCATCCGCGCAGCGGGTGGTTCAGCAGTTGTGTTGCCGCTTCCTTACGCAGGTGGTCGCCCTCCCGTCAAGGGCAATGCCCACGCGAACCGCTAGTACCTTCGGGTGCAGCATGGCAGATCTTCTCGGAGCCGGCGGCGCGAGCGCCTCGGCTCCTTTTCGTAGGAGTGAGATAATTGCGCTAGCGTTGAGGGCGTAAGCAAAATTGTCATCTGCGCGAGCGGCGCTAGTCTTGGTAAGCGGGTGTCTTCGTGATGGTCAGGGTCTCTGTTTTCTAGTTTTATGGGGTGTCGATGCTTGGCAGTTTGAAGAACATTTTCAAAGTTGCTGATCTGCGCAATAAGGTGCTTTTCACGTTATTCATTATTGCCGTTTATCAGCTCGGCGCTAACCTCCCTGTTCCTGGCATCGATTTCACCGCTCTCAAGCAAGTCGAGACTGCAGGTCAGACTGGGGGAGTTCTGGGATTCCTTAACCTCTTCTCGGGCGGTGCGCTGACCCGTTTCGCGATTTTCGGTCTCGGGATCATGCCTTACATCACCTCTTCGATTATCATCCAGCTCTTGACGACAGTGGTTCCCAAGTTTGAAGAGTGGCGAGACCAGGGCGCGGTGGGCGAGAAGAAGCTTACCCAGACCACCCGGTATTTGACAGTGATCCTGGCAATGCTCCAAGGAACTGGCCTTGCGTTTGTCTTTCACAATGGCGGAGCAGGACTGCTGCCCAATGGCAAGGCGCTTGATCTTATTCCGAACTTCACGGTACCCCGTGTCTTGTTCATCGTGCTCACCTTCACCGCCGGTACGGCTATGGTGATGTGGCTTGGAGAACTGATCACCCAGCGCGGTATCGGCCAAGGCATGTCGATCATCATCTTCGCCAACGTGGTAGCGGGAATACCCAGTGGTGGACATGAGATTCTCGCTCAGGCGGGAGCCTTTAAGTTCGGGGTGATCGTGGTGTTGGCACTGGTGATCTTGGTCTTCATCGTATTCGTGGAGCAAGGGCAGCGACGAATTCCTGTTACCTTCGCCAAGCGCGTGGTGGGCCGCAAGATGTATGGCGGCGAGAGTACTCACATCCCACTCAAGGTGAATCAAGCGGGTGTTATCCCGATTATCTTTGCCTCTTCGATTCTTTACTTTCCGGTACTGCTCACCAATATCATTCCGTGGCAAGCTTTCCGCAACTTTGTGAACAACCATTTGGTTTCGGCGACGAGCTTTTACTACATCATCAGCTATGGCGTTTTGATCGTGATGTTCACCTTCTTTTATGTTCAGGTCTCCTTTGACCCTTATCAGCAGGCTGATATCATTAGAAAGCAGAGCGGCTTCATTCCCGGGATTAGACCCGGGGTTTCCACTGAGCGCTACCTCTCAAAGATCCTCAATCGTATTACCTTGCCGGGCTCCCTCTTTCTCGCCGTAGTTGCCCTAGCGCCGGCGGTCCTGCTGGCGCTCTGGAACGTCACCGGCTACCCATTCGCCGGCACCACGTTGCTCATCGCCGTTGTCGTAGCATTGGAGACTATGAAACAGGTGGATTCGCAGCTCTCGATGCGTAACTACGAAGGGTTCCTCAAGTAGGCAGCGCCTTGACGGCGTCGACGATCACGCGGGAGATTTCAGCTTGAACAAGCCTTATCGGATAGTAATGATTGGCAAGCAAGGCGCCGGCAAGGGTACTCAGTGCTCAAAGCTAGCCGCTGCCTTGGGAATAGCACATATTTCCACCGGTGATATGCTTCGCTCGGCGGTAAAGGCCGGAACTGAGTTTGGCATTATGGCTAACGAGTACATGGAGCGTGGCGACCTCGTTCCCGATGAAGTGATATTGGGCATCGTCGAGGAGCGTCTCGTCCAGGCGGATTGTCGAGACGTTGGATTTGTGCTCGATGGCTTCCCGCGCACCTGGGCCCAAGCTATTGCTCTCGATGATCTTCTCGCTCCGGACGGCGTTAAGTTGGTAATCAATCTCGATGTGCCTACCGAAGTTGTGCTCGACCGACTCTCGTCGCGCCGGGTATGTACCGGATGCGGAAGGACTTATTCGATCTATAAGCCTCCCTCATCGGATTGGACCTGTGACGACTGCGGCCACGAGGTCATCCAGCGGGCGGACGACACCCCAGAAGCCATTTCACGCCGGCTCGCGCTCTATGACGAAGTTACCTCGCCTTTGATCTCCTGGTATGAGGCTAAAGGTAAGTTGGTGACTATCCCGGGTGATCGAGATTTCAATGACGTGGCGGCCGAGATAGCTGTCGCAGTTGATTCGGCCAAGTAGAAAGCGGCGAGGTTAGAGGCGTGGCGCAGCTTTTGAAATGGAGTTCGACGGTGAGACGCTCGGCAGCGGAATTAGACAAGATGCGCAAAGCGGGCCGGATCGTTGCCGAGATCAAGGCTCGCACCCGCGATGCGGTTCGCGACGGCGTGACCACCGCGGAGATCGACATGGTCGCCCGCGAGGTGATCGAACGCCGTGGAGCCCGCTCGAATTTTCTCAATTACCATGGCTTTCCGGCGGTGATATGCACCTCTCCCAATTCCATGATCGTGCATGGGATACCCGGAAAACACCGCCTCAAGGAAGGTGACATCATCTCCATTGATTGTGGCGCCATTTGGCAAGGCTATCACGGCGATTCGGCCTTTACCATGGGGGTGGGCAAGATCAGCAAGGAGGCGCAGCGCCTCATCGAAGTTACTTCGAGGAGTCTCGATGCCGCGATTGCGGTGATGGAAGAGGGTAATCACCTTCACGAGGTGGGACGAGCGGTGCAAAAGGTGGTGGAAGCAGCAGGGATGTCAGTGGTGCGAGAGTATGTCGGTCATGGTATCGGTACTGCGATGCATGAGTCCCCCAATGTGCCCAACTACTGGCCGGGCAGTCCCGGACCCAAGATGAAGAGCGGCAATGTCTTCGCGGTGGAGCCCATGGTGAACTTGGGCGGACCCGAGACCCGGCTGCTTGAGGATGGCTGGTCCGTTGTTACCGCCGACGGATCGCTCTCGGCGCACTTTGAGCACACCATCGCGATCACCGACGACGGTCCCGAGGTGTTTACCGCCGAGGAGTGACTGCGATTGCTTATCGCGACGCCAAACAAGGCGCGTGTAGAGGCTCTGGCCGAATTGCTAGCAAAGTCATATAGACTTGGCTTTCTGTGTGAAAGCTTAGGTTGTGCCTAGGCCTCGGTCGCAGCTCTCTTTAGAGGGAGTTATGCGACGCGGGTGGTAAGTTTAAGGAGTTTGATCTGACAAAGTCGAAAGAGGATGCGATTGTTCTTGAAGGGACAGTGGTAGAGCCCCTTCCTAATGCGATGTTCCGCGTGGAACTCGAAAACGGGCACAAGGTGCTTGCTCATAGTTCGGGAAAGATGCGAATGCATCGAATCCGTATACTCCCCGGAGATCGTGTTCAGATCGAGCTCACGCCTTATGACCTCAACCGTGGCCGGATAACTTATCGGTACAAGTAGGCCCGCTGAGCGGGTTTGAAGTGGCGATCCACCGAATTGATTGGATCGCGGTGCCCATGAAAATGGGTGCGCTATTAGTAGAGAGTTAGCAATGAAGGTAAGACCGAGTGTCAAGACTATTTGCGAGAAGTGCAAGGTGATCCGTCGTCATCGGACGGTTTTGGTCATCTGCGAGAACCCAAGACATAAGCAACGACAGGGATAGATTAATGGCACGTATAGCCGGAGTAGACATTCCGAGGGAGAAGAGGCTGGAGATCTCGCTCACCTATCTTTTCGGAATTGGTTTGACCACCTCGCAGCAGATTTGTGAAGCTACCGGAGTAGATCCCAATACCCGGGTTAGGGATCTCACCGATGAAGAGGTAGCTCGCCTGCGCACCTACATCGACGCGAACTTCAAAGTTGAGGGCGACCTTCGTCGTGAAGTGGCCCAAGACATCAAGCGCAAGCAGGAGATCGGGTGTTATCAAGGGTTGCGGCACCGCAAGGGGCTCCCCGTTAGGGGCCAACGCACCCATACCAACGCGCGCACCCGCAAAGGTCCCAAGAAGACTGTGGCTGGCAAGAAGAAGGTCAAGCGCTAGCAAAGCATTTTTCTGGTCGCCGCCGATGCGCTGGCGGCCAGAGTTCGTGGCCCCTCTTGGGGCTTCTAAGTATTTTTATCGCAAGGAGCGTCGATGGCAAAACCCAAGCCAGGTGGTAGGCGGATACGTAAGAAAGAGCGGAAGAATATCGCTCACGGTGTCGCCCACATCCATTCATCATTCAACAATACAATCGTCTCGATTACTGACCCAGAGGGCAATGTCATTTCGTGGGGCTCTGCCGGGAACGTTGGTTTCAAGGGCTCGCGCAAGTCGACACCCTTTGCCGCCCAGCTCGCCGCTGAGGCCGCTGCCAAGAGGGCTGCAGAGCACGGAGTGCGTCGTGTCGACGTGCTCTTGAAGGGTCCCGGTTCGGGTCGCGATACCGCCCACCGCGCCATTGCGAATGCTGGCATTGAGATTGTTTCTGTTCGTGACGTTACACCCACACCC
>JAKASN010000101.1 GCA_021819025.1 Actinomycetes bacterium
CGCCATGGTGTTGACGGTATGCAAACAGCCCTTGGGTCGCGAGGTAGTGCCCGAACTGTATACGATCACGAACGGATCATCGGGACCGGCACCTTCACCAAGCTCAAGCTCGACATCGGCGATGTCTCCCGCAGGGAGCAATGACTCATAGGAGCTTATTTGTGGCTCATCTCGAGGCTCGACGCTTCGGACGACCACCAAGCGTTGGAGATCGGGGAGCTCGGCGAGCAGCGTCTGATACATCTCGCGATAGGAGAATGACTTGAAGGAATCGCAAGTTATTGCCAGCCGGACCCCGGCATTCTTAAGGATGTAGCCCACTTCATCCCGACGATAGATAGTCATGATAGGCACCATCACCGCTCCGAGACGTGAAAGAGCAACCGAGACCACGCCAAACTCGGCCCAGTTCGGAATTTGCACCGATACTCGATCTCCAGTGCGTATCCCTTGCCGCATTAAGCCGATTGCAAGCCGCAGCGCCGAATCGCGCAATTCCGCAAAGGTTAGCGACATGACGTTGTCGGTGAGGAAGACTTTCCCGCCGCGTTTTGCTACTTGCGCCTCCAATAGGTCGAAAAGTGTCTCCTCGCCCCACTGGCCCGTCTCATAAAAATACTCGATCTCGTCATCTCTGTAACGGTCGTGTACCGTAGCGAATCGCATCTTGCCTCCATCCCCAGTACGATCTCAATGCCCCTGTGAAATGATAATACTAATTGTACAATGATTAGACCGAAACTTCATGCGTTGCTGAATGTCATTGAACAGCGCGTCTTCCACTCGGGGTGCCGTCTTTCTCTCAATGCGGCCACACCGTTCACGGCATCGTCGCTTTTGCGAGCGAGAGCGAATAAGGTCTGAAGCGCCACCAGAGCCTCCTGGAAACCCATATCCTGCGTGGCTACAATGGCATCTTCCCCAGCCGCACCCAGAGCGGCGATTGTCTACGAGCTTGCGCACCACGACAGCCAGTTCGACCTGAAAGGACGCATCCAATACAACCCAATTGACGACACCGAGTTCAAGAGCTTCGCGCGCAGTGATCGCTTGCCCGAGCGTCATCACCTCGTTGCCTTTGAGCCTCGGCACGCTCCGGAACATTATGGCAGAAACCATCAACGGAAAGACCCCGACGTTGATTTCTGGGCACGCGAATCTCGCCGACTCCTTGGCAATAACCAGGTCACGCCCGTGGATTATCCCAAATGCCCCGGCGTAGACGTCGCCGTTAGCAACCCTCATCACAGGCTTGCCCAAATGCCGGAGGAGCCGGAGGAGCCGGAGGAGCCGAAGCAGCCGCAGGAAGCGATCAAGACCCAGGTACTTGACGATTGGCGGCACATCACTGGCAAACGCCTTCAGGTCCACGCCAGAGGAAACGATGCGAACATCTCACGAGGGCAACATCACCGCCTTGACGTTGGCGTCTTCCTTGGCGGCCTCAAGGACCATTAACAACGCCTCAAGGAGATCATTGCGCAGCGCGTTGCGCCACTCCCGGTCTTAAAGGTCGCCGTCACGCTGTCGTCTTCGTCGACATGGTATTTCACAAGGAATCAAATCATTACAGGACTCAATCCTGCAACAGCGAATCAAACAAGGCTAAGGACTACTTTGCCGAAGTGGATGTCTCGCTCAAGATATTCATGTGCTTCGGCTGCACACTCTTGCGGAGGAACTTTGTCGATTATTGGAGGTCCCAGCGAGCCTGAATCCAGTAGCGAAAGTAGCGCCGCGAAATCTCGGGGACTTCCCATCGTTGACCCAAGGAGATCGTATTGGCGAAAATAGAAGTTCCTGATGTTACCATCAGCTGACGGGTGACGCAAGCGGCCAAGTGCCACTAGACGGCCACCCGGACGCAGGACCTGAAGCACTTCGCGCCAACTGCCCGTCGCGTCAATCACCAGATCGAAGCCGGATCCACCTTGATTTAGCGCACTGACTTGCGCGGGCCAGTCCGGATCCGTATAAAGCACACCTCCAATGACGCCATGCGACTGGGCTCGGGCGAAGTTCTCCGCACTCGAACTTGTCACCACCACCGAAGCACTTGCCGACGCGCTCATCGTTACGACCGTCGTCGCCAGTCCACCCCCAGCACCGAGAACGAGGACCGACGCGTGGCTGCGAAGTCGACCGCGCATAAAAATGGCGCGATACGCCGTGACACTCACCATCGACAGAGCTACGGCTACGCGCCGGCTCAAGCCTACCGGCTTGGAGAATACCGAAGCTAGAGGAACGCGCACCATCTCAGCGTGGGTTCCAGGCC
This sequence comes from Actinomycetes bacterium, assembly GCA_021819025.1. Classification (GTDB taxonomy): domain Bacteria; phylum Actinomycetota; class Acidimicrobiia; order Acidimicrobiales; family Acidimicrobiaceae; genus Acidithrix. The sequence continues at coordinate 2,279 of JAKASN010000101.1, forward strand.
TTTGTGGCCAAGTATCTCCCAATCGCCTCCTGGCTAGATCTCATTGTATCCCCACCACAGCGTAGGTAGGACCACGACTTCCTCATCTGTATCAATACGGATACCAGAACCGTCGCCACCTATCACATGCGGCAGCGGCGTTGGATACTGCCCGCAGCGAACCCACACGTCATGCCCGTTCACAGCAGAACACTTCGCCTTGATTAACGCTCTACGGCATCTCGAGTCGGATCGGGAAAGGTCCCAAAACGGAGATTGGACGCGGCCCCGCACTCCGAAAACACGACCGCCCGCATTCTCACCCTCAGCTTTCTGGTCTGACAATTCGATCATCACACGGTGACTGTGCGGCTGCAAGCACCAGTGGGGCGACGCTTTCTCATTCTTCCCCAAGTTCAAGTTGCGAACCTTGCCTCATACATCCTCTCCCACGTCGCTCACGGGCTTCGGAGCGACTGACAATTCGCCTACGGGTACCGACCAGTACTCTTAGAGACGGGGACCTTCATGAAATCCCACCGATTCACCGCAGCGAGCTAACGGGCGACGAAGAGGATCTGTGTCGGGCAGACCAAAGGCCGGGGCAAGCTCAACCGCTACAACCAATACGCTCTCCCTGTGAAAGACGTTTATCTCTATCCCCTGCACCGTGGCTATCGACGCATGCTCGCCTCACCTAACCGTAAAAGACACGTAATTAGCTAGGCAAGGTCTGGGAGGATTGCTCTCCAACGGGTTAGCCGAATGTTTACCATCTATGCTAACATATCTTTACAACGGTCTGACCAAAGTAGGACCCGTTCACTGGCTGCCATTGGTCCCAGAATGTGAGGCATGTTGTGAAGACACGGGGAATCACGGTACTTGCCGGTGGGGTCAAAGAGGCCCAACAAATCGCACGGCGAGCAGAACTTGCAGGGCTAGACGGTGTTTGGTCCGGTGAGTTCCTCCATCGCTCGGCGTTGATCACCGCAGCTGCGATGGGGGCGGTCACCGAACGCATCGGCGTGGGAACCGCCATCGCATATGCTCTCGGTCGCTCGCCATTGTTGCTAGCCAACGATGCCCGCTTTGTCGATGAATTATGCGACGGCCGCTTCACACTTGGGCTCGGCACCGGAACGCGAAGGATGATGGAGAACTGGTTGGGGATAACAAACCCCAACTCTCCGGCTTTGCAAGTTGAAGAGTTGGTCCCCTTGATCCGGCGTCTATGGCGACTCCATGAAGGGCCGGTCAAACACTCTGGGCAGTTCTTCAAAGTTGACATTGTTCCCACCGCCGATGTCGAAGCTCCCCTACGCATCGACATACCGATCTTCACCGCCGGGGTCAACGCGAGGATGATTGAAGCAGCCGGACGTGTCTCGAACGGCCTTATCTGCCATCCGACCATTACCCAGAGTTACCTTGACAACGTGGCCTTGCCCGCGATCGAACGCGGCGCCTCGAAAGCGAACCGCCCGTCATCGGATATCCTCCTCAAGGGAGTGGTTATTTGCGCAATTTCGGATAACGCTTCTCTCGCCAGGAGAGAAGCAGCTGCTCAGATCGCTTTTTATGTGGCGCCAAAGGCATATGGCCCGGTCATGGAAGCGTCGGGTTTCGCTGCAGAAGCTTCGTCGATCCAAGATGCCTTCCGCCGCTCCGACTTCGAAGCCATGATTGACGCAGTCAGCGATCCGATGCTAGAACAGATGGCCATTGCGGGCACTCAACAAGAGGTACTCGAAGTTCTGCCAATGTTTGAAAAGCGCTATGACCACACCGCACTCTATTCGCCGAGCTTTACGATAACTCCAGAGCGCGTCCGAGAGAATACCGAAGCAATAATAGAGACCTTCGGGCAAAAGCGCCATCGGGCGACGCTCAATGTTTAGAGGCAATGCTTTCCAAGGTTCGCGAGAGAATGGGGAGACATGCCTTTGAGGTTCATTGCTGGCGAAGGTCCCTAACGGATGATGGCGACGAGAGCCCCCTAGGCATCCCATTAGGCGTCTCTTCAGATAAACATCTGCAGGAGAGCCAGCTAAAAACAACAACTACCAACCACCATCTGCCGTGACAATTAAAAGGAAAATGAAATGGACGTTAATGAACTCACCGATGTAACCTACGAAGTCGACAGAGGCCTGGCGACCATCACCATCAACCGGCCCGAACGATACAACTCATTCCGCGCTCGCACTTTGGACGAACTGATTAAGTGTTTCAAGACAGCGTGGGCGAGTTCCGAAGTAGGAGTTGTATGTCTGACCGGAGCAGGTGAAAAAGCCTTCTGCACTGGCGGTGACCAGAAGCAGCGCATGGAAACGGGCGACTACGGTCCCTCTGAATCCGGCCTCTTCGAAGTCGATGCCCTCCATCGCGTTATCAGAGACATCCCCAAGCCAGTAATAGCTGCCGTCAACGGCTTCGCCATTGGTGGAGGGCACGTCCTACACCTCCTATGCGACCTATCTATCGCAGCCGACACAGCCATATTTGGGCAGAATGGGCCACGCGTGGGCTCCTTCGACGCTGGCTTTGGCACCGGGTATCTCGCTCGGGTCATCGGCGAAAAGAGGGCCCGCGAGGTTTGGTTTCTGTGTCGCCGCTACAGCGCGGCTCAAGCAGAAACCTGGGGCCTGGTTAACAAAGTGGTTCCCGCAATCGAGCTCACGGCTGAAGTCAGAAATTGGGCGGATGAGATCTTGAGGCTCTCTCCGACCTCGCTCAAAGTGCTCAAGCAATCCATGAACATCGATACCGAACACTTCGCTGGAATCGGACAGATGGCTCAATCAACTTTGAAGATGTTCGGCGGAACGCCTGAAGCCAAGGAAGGCATCGCTGCCTTCAACGAAAAGCGCACGCCAGACTTCTCTCCCTACCGAAGCAATTGACCTACCTTGCCGAAATACAACCAACGGGTTCGACGCCCTTGGAAACTCGATCCCCGGGTGGGCATAGGTCAGTACCAATCATCGGCGGAGGGAACCAATGCAACTAGATGAGCACCAGCAGCGCTTCGCAGAGTCGATTCGCGCCTTTTGTGAAGATAACCTCGGCACGCGGGCACAACGGCTTGCGTTGACCGATGACGGCAAGCTCGCCAACAGCCCAGAGATATTGCGCCAGCTCGCAGGATTGGGATGGCTCGGAGTCTCACTCCCGGAGCAGTATGGCGGAGCCGGTGCTGGGATGGTAGAAGAGTGCATCTTTTTGGAGGAGACATCCCGGGGGCTCGCTCCAATAACCGCCTATTCGACCGGACTAACCGCAGTGCAAACTTACCTTCGATATGGGTCCGAGGAGCAGAAGCTCACCATCGTGGGGAACATCTGCCGGGGCGACGTGGAAGCCATCTCGCTCAGCGAGCCCAATGCCGGCTCTGACCTTGGCGCGGTAAGGACCCGCGCCGAATGGGTTGACGGCGTCTATGTGCTCAACGGTCAAAAAACCTGGACTTCCGCTGCCCATATCGCCAAGAACCTCCTTCTCCTCGCACGAACCGACAGCTCGGGGAGCAAACATCACGGGCTCACACTTTTCATGGTGCCGACCGACTCCGCCGGTCTGGAAATTCGCGAAATAGAGACCATGGAGGCGCGAACGGTCAATGATGTCTTCCTTACCGACGTGCACATATCACCTGACAAGGTCGTCGGGGTGCCAAACGCTGCCTGGAAACAACTGATGCGCGGCCTAAGTGTCGAACGACTCATTATCGCGGCTATGTCACTGGGCGCGGCAGAAAGGTCGCTCGAGGACGTTATCGCCTACGTCAAAGGACGGGAGCAATTTGACAGGCCTATCGGCACGTTCCAAGCAATTCGCCATCGAATTGCCGATTTGGCGACCGAGATCGCCTTCTGTAAGTCGTTCGTATACGACGTGGCTACGAGGATCGACAACGGCGAGGAGGACAACTTGGCTCGCGAGGGATCGATGGCGAAGTTGAAGTGCACCGAAACCGCGAAGCGCGCGGCGTTGGAAGCGATGCATATGATGGGTGGCTATGGCTACGCGCGGGAATATGGCATGGAAGAACAAGTCCGCAAATCCCTCGCCCCGCCCATCTATGGGGGCACCAACGAAATCCAGCGAGAGATAATAGGCAAGTCCTTCGGCCTCTGAGGGCAGAAAACAGGTGGGCTACGCCCTTGTAGCGAGCGGGTAGAGTCTAGGATGCGTCAAGCTTGGATTCCAACCTCAAGCTGGCGATGCGGAACTTTCCACAATTGCCGCACTTGCACGGCCAACCAACGGCGTTTTAATTCCAGCAAAGCGCATTTCTCGCAGCAGATTACCCGAGCCGAAGGGAGAGCATAGCGGTATGCCCCAAATCCCAAAGTCCAAAGCCCCGCGAGGATCGCCCACGTTCTAGCCCGACTTTCGTCAAATTCCTGTGGATAACCCCGATTTCGGCCCGTTTCGGTTGTGGATAAAATACGCAGGTGCTGGTAGATCGGGTGGCGGTTTTCAACTCGAGAATGTAGTGCCCTAAGGAATAGGGGGGTAATATGATAGCATGACATGGGGATATACCTGCTAAGCTGATGACATGTTCATCCGCGAGAAGACCACCACGAACCGAAAGACCGGAGCAAGCTATATCAAGCACCAGTTGGTGAAGTCGACTCGGGAGGGGTCCAAGGTACGACAAGAGATCGTGATGG
>JAKASN010000102.1 GCA_021819025.1 Actinomycetes bacterium
ATCTGGTAGGAAAAAAATTGCCCCTCGCAAATGGTACATTGGCCCGAGATAGACCCAGAGCTGACACCGACCGCAGCCAATTGAAAGCTAATTGCCCGACCGAGATCCAATGAGGCGTCCCCGTCGCGGGTAACCCCGGTGAGATCGCAGCCCACCTCTTCGCTCAAGGTTGCGATGTCACTGGGTGTAAAGCTATAACAACACGGTCGCGCATGCGGACCCACCACAGCCACGAGATCGCTGGCACCGCGACTCCTCATCTCTCCCACCGCCGAAGCGATGATCCCCCCCGCGACCCCGCGCCATCCGGCATGCACCACGGCACAGATTTGTCCTTGGGGGTCGTAGATGGCCACCGGAGCGCAGTCGGCGACCAACACCACACAAGCAAGGTCAACCGATGAGGTGACGATGGCGTCTCCCTCTCCAAGATTGCAAAATTCGCCGCCAGAAAGGCCGTCGGGCCCAGGACCCTCAAGAACAATGCTTCGTGCCGAGTGGACTTGGGTGAGACGCGCCATCGGCAACGCTGGGTCATCGCGGCGCACCGAGCGAAGAGCCGCCGCAAGGACGGGGGTTTGGGTGGCATCCCCGTCGCTGCGATCAGTAAAGTAAAATTGGAACCCCCGAGGGGTTTTGGCGAGGAGCTGCATCTAGCGCAGCCAAAAGTGCCTGCTGCCACATCTTGGGCGACGGGTCACTTCACAAGTTTTTCAAGAACGACGGCACGTCGAAATCGTCATCGTCATCGTCGTTATCGTCACCGCTAAGCTCGGCGGCCTCATATCGCCCATTGCCACTCGTCCGCCCGTCATGGCTGAGCGAATCGGCACCCATGGTGACGCCAATGGAGCGAGGATCGGTGACACGCGGCCTCTCTTCAGGGACTCCAAAGCCGGTGGCGATTACCGTGACACGAATAGCATCGCCGAGAGAGTCATCAATGACGTTTCCAAAGATGATGTTGGCATCAGGATGAGCCAACTCTTGCACGACTTGAGCGGCTTTGTTGACCTCGAGGATCTTGAGGTCATGACCGCCGGCAATATTCATTAGCACCCCGCGAGCGCCTTCCATCGAGGATTCGAGGAGATGCGAGGTGGTGGCGGCCTTTACTGCGGTGATCGCGCGATCCTCTCCGGTTGCCGAACCGACGCCCATAATCGCAGTACCGGCATTCTCCATGATCTTTCGCACGTCGGCAAAGTCGGTGTTGATCAAGCCGGGCCGGGTGATGAGGTCTGTGATCCCCTGCACGCCTTGGAGAAGAACTTCGTCGGCCATCTTGAAGGCATCTTCTACGGTAGTCTTGTCCGTCGAAGCCGAGATGATGCGGTCATTGGGAATCACAATGAGAGTGTCCACCGCATCGCGCAACTCTCGAATCCCCTCTTCGGCCTGGAGAGAACGCTGCCGACCTTCAAAGAGGAAGGGCCTTGTCACCACCCCGATCGCCAAAGCGCCAAGGGAGCGAGCGATTTGTGCGATCACGGGGGCGCCACCAGTGCCGGTTCCGCCACCCTCGCCGGTGGCGATAAAGACCATATCGGCGCCTTTGAGCGCCTCTTCGATCTCCTCGCGGTGGTCTTCGGCGGCACGCCGACCCACCTCGGGATCGCTACCTGCGCCGAGCCCGCGAGTAATCTCTTTACCAATTTGGAGCTGGATATCGGCGTCTGAGCCCACCAAGGCTTGGGCATCGGTATTGATCACGATGAACTCAACGCCGCGCAGACCGGCGTCGATCATGCGATTGATGGCATTTCCACCGCCACCGCCGATGCCTACTACGCGAATAACCGCAACATAGTTGTGCGATTCGATACCCATCATCGATCTTCACCCCATTTAAAAAACTTGCCGGAAGCGGCTCTCTAACCTAAGAATCCAGGCGCTACCAGGTTTAACCCGTATCCCGCGTCATGACCAGCTGACGTCGGCCAGCACAGCTAATTCCGTTCGCATGAGTCTAGCCGCAATGGCGGGCTGCGACCCGATTGAAAGCAGGTGGAAATTTTTCCCAAGTAGCAATTCTTTCATCGATGCCATAGCGCGCGCAAGGAATTTAGCGACATTTGTCGCTCAAGACGCATCCCGCCAAGGTCGGAAATCATCAACGCTGTGGATGAGAGGCTTGGTTTTGTTCAATATCTTTAGGCGAGACGCTGCACTCGCAGCGTCGCGACCAGAGTGATGCCACGCGAAGCGGTAATAGGAGTCCTGTCTCTTTACCGTAGCGGGCGTCGCTCGGCTCTTAGTTGCGCCGAGGTGGCCCTACTAAGAGGGATATCACAAAGGAGGGGTAAATGTTAATTCGAAAGCGACTTATTGCTCCGCTCCTTGTCGGCACCTTGCTGGCAGGCGGCGGTACGGCATACCTCGCGACCAACACCACGCCGGTCTCTGGTGAAGGGGTCTCGAACACTTTGGTCAACGGGTATATCATCTCTAATATCCACTACACGGTGGCTGATCCTCTTGGTCCACAAGGGCCTCCTCCTCCGGGGGGCGGAAGCCTGCAAGTGAACGCGGTAAGCTTCACCGCCACTTCCCAGGGCGGCAATGGCCTCGCCCAACAGGCCTTCGCTCGCCTTGATCCTCCCCCAGCACCACAACCATGGTCCACCTGTACAGTTACGGGCTATCCCGCCAATGGAATAAGTGTCAACTTCACTTGTCCGTTTACTCCCGGGGTCCATGTTAATGGCGGCCCTGGTCCCGGACCGGGGGGAATGGGCTGGATCGACAGCCTGGAACTTGAGGTCAACCAGTAGCAGGTTATCCCTGCATGGCCTGGCACGTCACGGTAGGCATTCGCTCATGCGAGTGCCTACCGCGTCGTGGTCTTGTTGCCCGCCGAGGAGCCATCATGAATCCGATTCGCCTGAGCTGCAAAGTGATCGCCGCCGGCGTGCTCATCGCGGTAACGTGGTGGGCATTCGCGCCTACCGCCATCGGCGGATGGGATAGTTATTTCATTCTTTCGGGTACGAGCATGCTCCCTACCTTTAGCACTGGCGACCTAGTGGTGGTGAGGCGCAGTTCCAGCTATCCGATTGGCAGTGTCGCGGCTTATCAAACCCCACAGCTTCACTCTCCAATTATGCACGTGATTATCGCTGCAAATGATGGACTCTACACCTTCAAGGGAGCGAACAATAGCTTTGTCGACCCATCGCATCCCTCGAAAGATGAGATTATCGGCAAGCTTTGGCTGGACATGGGTCACACAGGAGGACTCCTCAAATCGTTACGCGAGCCCGCCGTCGGTGCTATACTTCTTGGCGCTTCAGGATATTACATGCTTTGGCCACCAGGACGCCGTCGACGCGCACGACGCTCAAGGAGGTATGGCTATGGATTCTGAGAGAGGTGCCTCGCTAACTCGACTCCGACTCATCGCGGCGTGCGCCGCAATTGCCCTACTTGGGGCCTGCGCCTTTGGAGCACTGGGAATCGTTGCGCTTTCGAAGCCGCTGCAGCAAGTCAACGAAACGGCCATCCCCTATACCAGCCAGGGAACACTCTCCTACCAGGCGACCACCAACCCTGGCTCGATCTATGGCAACGGAGGCGCAACCACCGGGGAACCGCTCTTCTTAACAGCGATCAAGACCATGCAGTTTCGATATAGCTTCCGGTTGAATTCCAAGGCGCCTATCCATGCCTCTGGGTCGATCCAGTTAGCTCTTCAACTTATTGACCAGGGGTTCTCTCAAACTTTGGTCTCGCAAGGGCCTGAGCGTTTTACCGGGACCAGTGCCAGTGCATCGCTGTCTTTGAGCGCGGGAACCTATCAAGAAGTCGTCAAAGCTTTCGACGCCGCAAGCGGCGCTGGAATCTATAACTTGAATGTGTTACCGGTGGTGAGATTAAACGGCACTTTGGACACTGAGCCAATCCATGTGACACTCTCCTCTGGTTACTCCTTCGAGGCCTCCGACGGCTTCATTTTGCCAAGTTCTTCGGCGGGTTCCCTCACCGGAGCTGCCCCGTCGTCCCCTAATGCAACATCAAGTCCCTTTGTCGAGGCCGCAACCCACACCGCGTATCTACCCTCTGTCACCCCGACAAGAATAGCCATCGGACCCTTTGCGATTGGGGTGGGGATGGCGCGCATCATTGCAGGTGTCGCAATTCTCCTTCTCTTGGCTTTGGCGGCAGTTTTGGGTCGCGCGATGCGCAGTGCGCGAAGAAGCGACGGCCCCCTCGACATCGCATGGAGATATCAGGGCAACCTTGTCAGTGTCGATGAGTGGCGCGAGGGGGACTTCAAAATAGTAGATCTGCCCTCGATTGATGGCCTCGCTCGACTCGCGAAACGATTCGAGACGGTGATCTTAGAGATCAAAGGTTCAGAGTCACTCTTTTACGTGGTACTTGACGGGCCCCTGGCATATCGCTACATTCCTCCGCCAAGGCGGCACAATGCCGACGAGGTATCAGTGGACAAGCGTCTCGGGCGGGGTGAAGACCCAATCCGAAGTGCGGAAGCTGGTCCAAGTGTAACGCTTCAGCGCGCAACGCTCGCCAACTCAAATGGTAACTCCCAAGGCCAACAAAGCGGGGGCCGCCATGAAAGCTGAAGCTCCAAGGTCGCTCCCATCTCGACATCTCCGCACAACCAAATTGGCGCACTATCGTCGGTTTCTTACTCGGCCCCCGCGATTCGACCCCCCCGATGGGGGCGCCAAAGTGCAACCGCCTTGAAAGAAACGTCGACGCCTGCCATTTCGGGCATCTGCACCGGCGTGCATCGCCTCTGAGGTGCCTATCTATCGCCTCGGAAGAGGCAAGCGAAATCGACTCGGACAAGGCGTGTCGTGTAGCACCAAAGATTGCCAGCCTCGCCTCGGAGGTGTCTTGGGAGTTCTTTCCGTTGTTGCTCAGACGTCTGCCCTGCTCTCGGCAAGCCTTGACTTTCGCTATTGATGTGAGGTGCAAAGATGACAAGCTCCTTGGGGGACCGGAATCCCGAAAACATCCACACACCGGTAGAAGCGCTCCATCTCGGCCAAGAAGAAGCAAGCGCCGACGCAAGCCGCACCGTTGAACTGCGCCGACTCAGAGACCCGTGGACTCCCGTCGCGCTAGGCGGCATACCTTTGGTGGCAATTTGGATTCTCGCCCTCCGAGAGCGCTCCCCAGGATTCGGAGAGCTTGGTCCAGCGCAAAATAGCTCGCTAACTGCCGCTATCTCCCTCGGGGTGGTGGTACTCGCCTTTGCGACCGCGGCCGGCGCTCTCCTGCTATGGCAGCTCGACGCAGAGCCGTCGCGCTGGATGGTCATCGGGACTGGCCTCTTTCTCATCGGCTCCATCCAAGCGTGGCTGCTCGTCAAGTCCCTTTCCATCGTTCCCCAAGGGAACCCAACGACATATCTTGCTGGCTCCGCGCCGACTCTCGCGGTTGCCGCAGTGGCTTTTGGCCTCGCTCTCTTGGGCTGGCCATCACTGTGGGTTCTAGCAAAGGGACTTCGTGGAACCAACCTCCGGCTCTGGCTATCTCTTACGTTCGTCATCGAAGCGGTGGTGATTTTGCTGGCGTTGGTAGATCTCACCTCGTCGAGCCGGATAAGCACTTTCATCACCGGAATCGTCGCCGCGGCTGTCTGTGGCGCTGGAGCTCTGGGATATGCGGTGGCGTGGTGGATCAAGCGCGAACCCATCGATTGCTACCTCGGCGTAGCCCTCCTGGTGCTGGGCCAATCCGGGATCGCGACCGTCGTCGGCAAAATTCCCGCCGACTCGGGCTTGACAGCGATACTCTTTAGATTTGTCGCATTGACATGCTTGGCGGTCGGAGTAGTACTGGCGTCACGACAACGTAAAGCGGCCCTCGTCGCCGTGGCGCGACAGTCGTCCAACCTCGCCTTTAAGCTCGAGAGCGCTCTCGAGAAAGAAAAGGAGCGAATTCGCTTTGCCAACCATGAGTTGCGCTCCGCGCTGGTGATCATCGAAGCTGGCGTGGAGCTCCTCGCTGGGCACGAAGATCACTTCGATAGCCAAGTTGAGGCCCAAGAGGCGATGGCAATCGTGAGGAGTGGCTCGCACGCTCTGGCAGATGTGGTGCTCCAAGACCGCCTGCAACCTTATCAATTCGACCTCGTGTCGCTAGTGCGGAGCGAAGTCGCCAACAGTCGCAGCCTGGGTCTTGACGCATCGCTGCTGGCCACAGAGCAGAGTTGCCTGGTAAGCGCAGACCGAGCAGCTCTCGCAAGGGCACTTCGGGCTTTGCTGGACAATGCCAGGATCCATGCCGCGGGATCAAGCGTTGAGGTGGAGATCGCTAGGGATGACACCGAGATATCCATCACGGTGAGTGACACCGGGCCTGGGATATCCCTATGCGATGCCGATCGGATCTTCCAGCCAGGTTGGCGTGCTAACGAGACGGGAGACCCTGGCGAAGGCCTCGGTCTCGCGATCTCGCGCGAACTCATTCGTTCTCAAGGTGGCGAGGTGACTTTGCTTGGCTCTACGAGCCAAGGAGCAAGTTTTAGAATTCAGCTACCCACATATCGCCAACCCGGTGAGCCAACTTCGCTCCGAGGTGAGCAAGAGAGCGAAATCACGCCCCCATTTGCAACTCGGGCGACACCTTGATGGCGGTCCCGAGAGATATTGTCCCAGAGGAGGCACCCGCGGTATGCAGGGTCATCATTGTGGACAATCATGGCCTTGTAGGATCTAGCCTCTCCAGCGTGTTCGGGCTAGCAGGGATCTCTTCTGTCGTGGTGCCAAATGAATCCCTGAGCCTAGAGGGCATCCTAGAGATAGCCCACCAACTTCTCTCATTAGGATCGCCACTCCTTGCCCTAGTAGATCTGAACTTAACTCCAGATCTCGACGGGGTCGATCTGGTAGCGCCCTTGGTTTCCATGGGTGCCAAGGTGATCGTCAT
>JAKASN010000103.1 GCA_021819025.1 Actinomycetes bacterium
CCACAAGCATTGCGATTACCGCGCCAGAGAATGCGACGCGACGTCGGCGCCCAAGGCGGCGGCGGAGTGTCCCCACTCCGTTCACGAGGCGCTGCATCGGATCATACTCCAGATCCGCAGCCAACCAATCTGAACGGGACCCTCGAGATTCTTGCCAACCGAGCAGCTCAGCAAAGCCTCCCCCGGCGTGCTCGGGAGGAGCAATGCCCGAAAGCAGCAATCGCGTTGAGCCCACCAGGGCGGGAATCGCTTCGATGATCACAAAGATCCCGATCCCGGCCAGCATGTAGATGCTTAAGACGTAAAAAGGCAACATTCGGCCGTTGTAAACTGCCTTGAGCGGGAAGAATACAAATGCCAGCGCCGACGATATTGCTACCACGCCAAAGAGCGATCCAAACTCGATCCGCATTATCAGCGAAGCCAAAAATCCGATCACCGCGAGGATGAGGTAGATCCGCAAGCTCGACGGGGCGAGGCTGTCAACGTAGGTCGAGATTCGCGACCACCCCATCGACGTCGAATAAGAGTAGGTGGCTATCAGGGGGAGCTCCCAAAGAGCACTGAGTAGCACCATCACGGCTACCGCGATACCCGAGCCAATGGCGATGGAGCGATTTCGTCTCGTGAGTACCAAATAGGCCAGGACTGCCACGGCGAAGGCCGCAGGGAGAATATGGGCGAGGAGGGTGGCGGCGAGGAGGATTCCCGCGCCAACACGACGTTTCAACTTGGTGGGGTCCACCAAGAGCACCCCGAGAGCGAAAAATGCCAGCGCTAGGGAGATCGAAAACGAAAACTCCCCCGCCAGGGTAGAGGCGATGTTGCCGCCGTCGATTGTGAAGGTGCGATCGAACAAGTAAGCCAACGACATAACTGCCGCAACTGCGCTGAGCAGATAACCGAGCTTGAGCGAACGCGCGAAGTAGTAAATCGCAAAAGGCAAGGCGAAGGAACCAACCACGGTGGTCAACTTAAAGGCCACACCATAGGGAACAAACAGGCCAATGAGCGCGGTGATCATCCCCGGAAGTGGGAAATAAAACACATAGAGGGGATAACCGTCATACCAGCTAGAACTCCAGCCGGTTAAGCGGAAGTGGTTGAGAATATTGTGGATGTAAAAATAGGCAACCGAAAAGTGTGCCCCGGTGTCGCCACCTGCGGTAGTGGTGTTAGAAAAAATCAAGCTTGGGTGGAACTGCCAAAGGAGAAAGACCGCCGTGGCAACCACCACCGCATATGCAATGATCCGATCGGCCTCCCAGGTGCGGTGCCAACGAGAGTTAACCTCGGGAACATCCTTCTCGTTGTCGTCCGGCGACGACTCTAGCTCAAGATCCACGCGCATAACTCTGGATACAGTTCTACCCGATGCGAAGCATTGCTTGGGTGTCATCTCTCCTCAAGCTGGGAGAATGGACCTAAATTTCCCGCCCATAGATATTTCGAGCAGATGTTCTGGGAAAGGTGTACCTCGCGAAATCAAGTCGAAAAGATATCCGATCTGCTCTGAGGGACGCTGAGGCAAAGAGCTCCAAGCGACGTGGTAATTAGCGTCGCATCGCCGAAGCGAGAGAGAGCACGTCGGCTACCTCAACGGAATCTCCATCCGCTTTCCACCAGCGCGACTCGCAATACGAACACGACTTCAGCGATACCTTGTGGGTACCAATGTTCAACGAGATCTCTACGGTGGTACCTTGGTTACAGTTTGGGCAGTTCACAGGATTGTCCATTCATTGTCACGGGCTTAGCGGCGGCGATGCTGTGACAGGTTGCGCAATCACCTGATTTAAGGTTTCGGACCATCTGCCAAAATGCTGAAGTAACTACATACCTGTAATTATCCCAGCTAAACTCAGGCAACCCTTACGCGGTACCCAGGAACCACGCCAAGCTCGATAGCAACCCCCCGAGGCGCCTTGGCTAATGGCGCGCGTCAGTGGTGATATAACGCCGCAAAGGTGATGAAATTGAAGGTGGCATGGGTGATCATTCCCGGACCGAGCCGGTTGAACTTTATTCGCAAGGTGGCGAGCACGATTCCCACCGCAGTCAACCCAAGAAGTTGCAGCGGCTCGACATGAGCAATACCGAAGGCAACTGCGCTGATCAGCACCGAGAGAAAGTTTCCGGTCCGCCGTGACAGACCTGAAAGCTTTACAGAGATGCTCTGCAGCAAAAGGCCACGGAAAAAAATCTCCTCAACAATAGGTGCCCCAATGACGATCACCACGCCGACCAAAAGCATGCTAGTGGACCCATGACCTGCGCTTGTGATATAGTTGGCCGGTCCAGATAGCTTCGTCTGCAGATTCGGAATTAAAGGTTCCAAGGGCAAATAGATGGCCGGGAGTATGAAGAACTGCAGAATCAATCCCGCCACGACCCCGAGGGGTACATCGACGAGCGGACGAATCGAAATGCAATAGTCACGGCGCATTGAATGGGTCCCACGAGTGCGCGAGACGATCACTGCAGCGCCAAGGAAGCCTATCCAAGTCCCAATGGAACTCGAAACCAGATCGCCAACGGTAAGGGATCCTGTATGGACTACCTCGCCACTTAAGGCGATCCAAGCAAGCAACAAGACCGTGGAAGCCACATATGCTACCACAATTGCCCCAAGCGCTCCCCAAATCGCGGAGAACTCCGGGGCATATCCTAAGCTTGGCTCTCTATCGCTCTGCATCCAACCCGCCTTCTTGGTTTGGGGCCACGGCATAACACCAGCCCGCAAGAGCCGATCGCTCAATCCCAACCTCTCGAGCCTAGGCAACGTTCGCGACAGCACGATTGCCCAGTGCCGAATTCCCCCTTTTGAAATCTGCTCTAGCCAGTAATCTCAAGACCGCGCCTAGATTAAAAGGTATGAGCAGACAAATGCCGGATATGCGCCCACAGGGGCAGAACCCGCTGAAGCGGGGCCCAAACGGACAGGAACAGACGTGGCGCTGGGTAGTAGGCGTGACAGTCGCGGTTCTCTTCATCGTATTCCTTTCGCTAAATTTCTTCAAAGCGACGCCAACGACACAGCTTTCCTACTCCACCTTTTTACAGGACGCCTCGAGCAAGCAAGTGCAAGCTGCCGTGATCGACAATACGACCGGCAAGATCACCGGACAATTCAAGGACGGCACCACATTTTACGTCAACGGTCCTTCTCCATCGATTCCCAACGACATCTCTTCGCTGCGCAGTGACGGAGTCTCGGTCGAGTTCGCCTCCTCTCAAAGTAGCCTCTTCGCGACGTTGATCACTTGGCTCGGTCCGCTGGTACTACTCCTGGCCTTCTTCATCTATATCAACCGTCGTGCCCAGGGCCAAATGAGCGGCATCATGTCTATTGGGCGTTCGCGCGCCAAGGTCTATACCGCCGAGCGTCCCAAAACCACCTTTGACGACGTGGCGGGATATACAGGTGTCAAGCAAGAGATCGCCGAGGTAGTGGACTTCTTGAAGAATCCGAACCGCTTCAAGGACGTCGGGGCGAGGATTCCCAAGGGCATCCTCCTTGTCGGCCCACCAGGAACCGGCAAGACCCTTCTCGCCCGCGCAGTGGCAGGTGAGGCTGGGGTGCCATTTCTCTCGGTTACCGGATCTGACTTCATGGAGATGTTCGTCGGCGTAGGTGCCTCGCGAGTGCGAGACCTCTTCCAGACCGCCCGCAAACAGGCTCCTGCGATCATTTTCGTCGATGAGATCGACTCCATCGGTAGAAAGCGCGGAGCCGGCCTCGGCGGTGGCCACGATGAGCGCGAACAAACCTTGAACCAAATGCTCTCGGAGATGGATGGCTTTGAAACCACCGAGGGCATCGTAATGATGGCTGCCACCAACCGGCCCGATATCCTCGACTCTGCGCTTCTCCGGCCCGGTCGCTTCGACCGCCAGATCGTGGTTCCCCTCCCCGACCTCGATGAGCGGCTCCCGATTTTACGCGTTCACTGCAAGGGGAAACGAATGGGCGACGACGTCAACTTGGAGATTGTCGCTCGTGGAACCCCCGGCATGAGTGGAGCCGACTTGGCCAACCTCGTCAACGAAGCAGCCTTGCACGCAGTGAGACGAGGCTCCAATCAGATTCAAATGGAAGACTTCGAAGCTGCTCGCGACAGAGTATTGATGGGGCAACGTCGCGATTCGGTGGTTCTTTCCGACTCCGAAAAGGAGCGAGTCGCGTTCCACGAAGGTGGACATGCAGTACTCGCCTACTTGCTACCGCATGCTGATCCGGTCCACAAAGTTACCATTCTCCCTACCGGCATGGCACTCGGCGTGACCCAGCAACTTCCCCTAGAAGAACAGCACATCAATTCGAAGGAGTACGTCGAAGACTCGCTGGCGGTGAGGATGGGTGGCCGGGTAGCCGAATTGATCATTTACGGCGATCTCTCGACCGGCGCAAGCAATGACCTGGTGAGAAATACCGAGCTAGCCCGCAAGATGGTTCGCGAATGGGGTATGAGTGACCAGATAGGACCCATGGCCTGGGGTAGCCAGGACATGGTATTCCTCGGAGAAGACCTCATGCACACCAGAGATTACTCAGAGCAGACGTCCAGGATCATTGACGAGGAGGTCGAAAAGATTCTACGCGAGCAAGAGGAACGAGCCATGACGTTGCTTAGCAAGCATCGCCATGGCCTTGAGCTTCTTGCTAAGGCGCTTCTCGAGAAAGAGACTGTGGACGGCAAAGAGGTAGCCCGACTCGTGGACGAAGCTAATGGCGGACCTGTGCACGCGCCTGAAGCTGGAAAATTTGTCCCTCGGATCACCTATAAGGTCGCCGAAGCCACCCCCGCCAAACGCAATGGGGACACTGCAAAGCCCCCGACGCCCGAAGATAACACCGAGATCATTCCTGAGCCGAGTGCCCGGGCCACGGGCTCGGAGGGCTAGGGCAACCAGCCTGCATCGGATCACTAGCATCTCGGAACGTAAGTCCCAACTAAGACATACGAACGTCTGTTCGAGCGAGTGTCACACCCTGGGTGCATAATTGTCTTCATGAAAGATCAGATTGCACTCTTGGATCAAGACGAGGAAATCCCCTACAACGAGAGCTGGAAGCTCGACGACCGAACCCGTCGCATCGGCCTCAAGCAGGTCGCTATCGCCCGCCAGCTTTTGCTTGCGAATCCCACCTCGGCGCCATCCCGTCGTACTCAAAGTGGTCTGCGCCCGATTTCGCGCCACCACTAGTTAGCCCCTTGCACCTTGGCAATTCGTCAACCATTGGCCGACTAGCGTTATGGCTTGTCGACCACTTTGGCACGGAAAGAAGATGCAATGGATACCGGTGAGCTTCTCCACAGGCTTGGCCATCGCGAAGACACCAAGTTGTGCATCATCTCCTGCGACAATTTAGGCTTCTCCCATTCCTTCAACGTCGGTATCCTTGAAGCACTGCGCTCAGGCATCGCGACCACCGCTCGTCTCATCCTCAATGCCCCATGGACGCGAGAAGTGATTTCCCTCTACCACGGTGAGGACCTCGGGGTGGCATTACTGTTTACCTCCGACCATGAGATCTTCCGCATGGCGCCACTCACGCAGTCGCCAACTCTCGTCGACGGCACTGGCGAACTCCCCGTTAGTTTGGAGGAGTTCTGGGAACACGGAGACACTGCGGAAGTCAAGCGTGAGTGCCGAGCTCAGATAGAACGCGCCATCTACTATGGCTTTCAACCCAGCCATATCGCATCAGAATCCCAGGCCCTCACGCTACGACCCGAGTTTTTCGACGTCCTCCTTGACGTGGCCGAAGAGTTCTCTCTTCCGCTGCGGATTCCCGCCGGTGACGATCCAAGCCACAGCGCCTTCCCAGCCAGAGAAATCGCCGCTAGCGCAGGAGTCATCTCACCGACCATGCAAGATTGCACCTTTGACTGCGGTCCAAACTCCCAAACGTGCACCGAGTCTTCCCTCGAAAACGCCGTATCAACGCTCAAGGCAGGGGTCACCGAGATCTCTTTCCGTCCGGCCATCGCCTCGACGGAACTAAAGGCCCTAATGGGCCAAGATTGGATGCGATATTCCCAAGCGCACCTCATGCTGACTTCGCAGCGGGCGACCGAGATCTTTAGGGACAATGATGTTATTCGCCTCGGTTACCGGGAGCTTAAAAAAGTACAATCCGAAATCGCCTCTAGCACCGAAGACTAAATATACCCGATCCAAACTGGTCAAGCCTTGCCAAGAATAGGTGAAACTCTTCCGTGGCAGCAGCTAGACTCAGAACGGAGCGGAGCGAGATACTTCTACTCCATAAAGGATGGTCAAGTTGCTAGCCGATATCCTAGGTCAAGATGCGTTAATCCTCGTTTTGGTGATCGTCGTGGTTTTCGGGGCCTCAAGGCTCCCAAAGATGGCGCGTTCATTAGGCCAGGCCAAGGGAGAGTTTGAAAAAGGGCTCAGGGAAAACGCAGTTCAAAATGAGACTCCCAGCGAGCCCAAGGATCAGCCCCAGTCGTAATCGCCTGCGCGCTGACAAAGTTCGCCTCACGCAATCGTAGGCTCTCGCCATGCGATGCTTGAAGAGATTCGTACCGATTTCGCCAGGTTATCAACCTAGGAAGCTCCCGCTTCGATCGCTTCCCAGTTGGGATCTTAACGGAGCGGGCAATCATTGACACGGACTCGCCAATCGCGACTAGAACTCGGTTACCTCGAGAATTTCCTTCTGAAGTTCGCGATATTCCGCGGAGTTGGTCAAAGGCAGCAATGACAAAAGCTTGCCGATATTTCCGTCCACTTTGAGCCTTCCTTGCATGAAGGCGGCATTAGCATCCAGCTGCAACTTCTGAATCTTCATGGCGTCGTCGTAGCTTTGCGTCATGGTAATTTCGGAGTCGTC
>JAKASN010000104.1 GCA_021819025.1 Actinomycetes bacterium
CCTCGACGGCCTCGACGGCCTCGACGGCCTCGACGGCCTCGACGGCCTCAAGTGCCTCTACGGCCTCAAGTGCCTCTACAGCCTCGACGGCCTCAAGTGCCTCGACGGCCTCAAGTGCCTCTACGGCCTCAAGTGTCTCGACGGCCTCAAGTGCCTCGACGGCCTCAAGTGCCTCTACGGCCTCAAGTGCCTCTACAGCCTCTACAGCCTCTACGGCCTCTACGGCCTCTACAGCCTCTACAGCCTCTACGGCCTCTACAGCCTCAAGTGCCTCTACAGCCTCAAGTGCCTCTACAGCCTCAAGTGCCTCTACAGCCTCGACGGCCTCAAGTGCCTCTACAGCCTCAAGTGCCTCTACAGCCTCGACGGCCGGGGGCGTCGGGATGGAGGATGGCGGTTCGTCGCCTATTTTGCGCCTCGGCCGGGGAGGTGGGGGCATTTTGATGCCGAGCAACGCTGCGAGATTCGGTATCCGTCCGCTTAGTTGTTGGGCCAACGAGAGCAACTCGGGAGACGCATTCTCGGGCAATCCCTTGGGCGTAACCGTCTTGCGAATTGGCGAGGTCTCGAGCGCGCTGAGCATCGCACTCCAGTGGTCAGCCGACGCACTTGGCGACAAGGTTTCACCAGCAGCGGTTGCCAGGCGTTCCAAGAGATCACTGGGAAGTTTGGACCCAAGGTCTGGCGCTCGTGTTGAGAGCCTGACGGCTTTGATGCTTTTACGTTCGTTCAGGGCCTCTTCAATCGCGGCTACCCATTCTGCTTCGAGTGCGGCCGTACGAGTAACTAAGAGTTCCTTGAGCGCGCCTAGAGTGGCGAGCATTTCTTCTGATTTGGCGACGCGGTCGCCAAACGAAACGACCGTTTTGAGGTCCCTTAGCCCGATGTTGTTGGCAATCGCAAGAGCCGCCTCAGCACGGTCGAGCCAGGATGCGCGCTCTAGCCCAGGGAGGATGCCTTCGGCAATAGTTAGTATTGGGTCAGCGGGCATGGGTGCCTTGCCCTCTTTTGCCATCGCCTTGTTCTGCTCGGCGATCGCTGTTCTTACTGCGGGAAGCCCTCCGTTGATCAACTGTTCCGCGATAGGCTTGTGTTCCTCTGGAACCTGAGCGAGAAACGCATTGCGGTGTTTGTGGCCCGGATTCAGACGCGCAAAGCGAGGAGCTGGTCTTGATTCGGGGCGCGACTCAGGCGAACGGCGTCGACTATCTGAGCGTCGTTCACTTTTCGCAATCACCGGCTCTGAGCCTTCTATGGGGCGGCTATCTTTGGTGCGATCTTCACCAGTACGGGGCCTACGTTCGTTACCTTCGGGTCGCGCTGGTCGGTCGCTACGGCGCCTATCATCACCGACTTTTCGTTCCGATCTGCCCCTGTCGGCGCCATCGATGCGATCTTTCGGCCTGGGCCGCTGCTTACGGGCATATTCGACATTCGTGAGCTGCTGCGCCGTACGTGGCGAGGGAACGATTTCTATGATCGAACCGCGAGAATCATCGCGCTTATGTGGCGGCTGGACGGCATCGACGTAGATCCCGTCAACCTCAAAAGTGACGTCCGCGCGAACAACATCACCAACTTTGGCACCCTCGTATAGGAGGGTCCCCTTCAGAACGCCCTTGGGCTCTTTGGCCCCGGCTTTGCGCCACGTCCAAGTTCCATCCGGCTTTTCGCTCGTCAGCTCTAGTTCCAATCGCGACGACATTGTCTAATCGATTCTCCAGTTTCAGCTACGCCGACACGGCTAGACCGTGGCGACGCAAAGTGTTTTCGTCCAGATATTGGACGCCTTAGAGTAGCATAAAGCGATTATTGGCGAGATGGGTAGTTGGTGCGTGGGCGACGGGGCAACCCCAACTGCTGGGAAGATTTGCTTTGCACGGAGATTACTTGTGATCAATGAGGACGTGGCGGCATTTTTAGCCGATCGTATGCCCGAAGTCCAGATCTTGGTCGCGGAGAACTCCACGGCGAGCTCAAGACAGGCTGCGGCAGAAGTGGGATCAAAGGTCGAGCGAATAGGAAAGTCTATTGTCTTCGCCTCCCCACATTCAACGGCTCTGGTACTGATTTCCGCGGCGCGAAGAGTTTCGCGTTCTAAACTTAGATCTCTTGCGAGAGACGACGCTCTCAAGGTTGCCTCTCCGGAGGTAGTTTCGGCGCGAACCGGATACGTCGTTGGCGGCGTAGCACCGTTCGTGCTCCCCGAAGGTGTCCAAATTTTCGTTGACATCGAGCTGACGACGTTTGAAACCGTGTGGATCTCGGCTGGTTCGCCGAACTCAGTGGTGGAGTTGACAAAGGGCCAGCTTCGGGAGCTCTTCGCGGGACGGTTATTTGATCTTTGCGAAGACGATACTGCAGAGGCTTAGTCGTGAAGACAACGTTGGAAAGGGTGTCCCATGTTGGCCTGGCAGCGTGAACGAGCCAATGGACTCGAGGCAGGTTCTCAGCGGTGACAGTACCTCATAGGAGGCAAATCGGTGCTCATGTCTCCGTGGCGGGCGGAATTGTCAAGGCGTTGACTCGTGGAGACGAAATAGGCACGGAGATTATTCAGATCTTCAGCAATTCTCCACGGGGATGGAAGGCTCAGCGAATATCGCTGGGTGGCTTTGAGAACGTTGGTGAAGCAATACGGGCAAGTGGAACAGGGGTCTCACGGGTAGTGAGTCATGCTAGTTACTTGATTAATCTGGCAACTCCGGATCGCGAGCTTTTTGTGAAGTCAGCCGCACTTCTTGCCGAGACGTTGGTTTTTTCTGGGTCAGTGGGGATCTCCTCGGTGATCCTCCACGTTGGAAGCCATCGCGGTACTGGATTCATCGAGCAGTTGGGACAAGTTCGTGACGCAATCGCCGCGGCGCTCGAGGCAAGCACCGAGGTTGACTTGCTTTTGGAAAACAGTGCCGGCGCTGGCGATTCCGTAGGCTCTACGATCGAGGAGCTCGCCCAGATCCTTGACCTACTTGACGCAGATGATCGCCTGGGTATCTGTATCGACACCCAACACCTCTTCGCGGCAGGATACGACTACCGAACTCCCCAAGGTGCCGCCTCGGTTGCAGATCTGATTGGGTCAACACTCCCGCCTGGCGCCGTGAAATGCATACACTTAAACGATTCCAAAGTTTCCCTAGGCGCTCGCGTCGATCGACATGAAAATCTCGGCGAAGGGGCCATCGGCATCGACGCTTTGGCGGGGCTGCTTAACCATCCCGTGTTTATCTCAACCGACGTGGTACTCGAGACCCCAGGCGCTGGTGATGGACCGCGCCGGAGCGATGTGGAGCTGGCACGTTCATTCCTCTCAAGGGATATCTGAAGAATCCAAGATTCCGAAGACGATCGAACATTGGTTCTTGCCTTGGGTGAGAAAGTCGAGTTGGAATCCTTTACTTGATTGCTGCGAGACGTGGAGGTCAATCTTTTCTCCCCATCCGACGCCTTCGCGATACTCAGCAATTACAAAGAGTGTGGCGACATCTGGACGAGGGCAGCGGTTCCGATTGGCGATCTGCTCAACGGCCTCGAAGTAAGCGGCATTATTGACGTGTTCGAGGATGTCTATGTCAGTTATGCGTGCTGGCCAATCGAGGTTTTCGAAGTCGAGCCCCTCGGGTATCTCAAGGCGCTGACCGACAGTTCTTCCAGCGGCAGAGGCGCCGAAAATTCGGTAAAAGTTGTCGCTCAAGCTTTTTGGAGAGCGACTTTGAGGGTCGGTCTGTACCCAGAGCGACGAGACTTCTACCCTTCCGTTTTGCGAGGACAGGGTAGTGCGGCGCTGTGCCCAAGCTCGCCCGACACCAGCACAAAATGTAGAAATTGCGAGCCTATCTTGGTATCGGGGTGCGCCTATGAAGCGGATATGAGTTTTTCGCACCACCCAGACCCCTTCGTGGTCAAGGCCGGAATCCGTAAGGTCCTCTGCCGCGATGTCCTGGGTAATTCGTGCCGCCGCGTCGAAGCGTAATAGTCCATCTAAGCCGCAATCAGCGAGGCCGAGAATCCGTGAGCCACGAAATTTTCGACCCGTGGTGTAGGGCGTTAATGCCAGAGGTGACGCTTCATCGAGCAAAGCGAAGTAGGTCGAGAGTTCCATGCAGCTTCTCAAGCTAGCAGCTGAGCTGCCGGTATGATCTCCGCTTCAGAATTCGATGCAATGTTGATCAAGGCGCTTCGTCTTTGTGTTGCCATGACAGCCCAGGGACTTTAGGCGCCAAACTTGGCCCGGAGCACCTTTTTGTCGAACTTGCCGACACTGGTTCTGGGAACCTCGTCGATGATCTCGAGGCGATCAGGCAGCTGCCATTTGGCAAATCCGACACCAGAGAGGTATTCGCGGACCGCCTCAAGGGTGATCTCTGCTCCCTTGGCCGGCACCACGCATGCCAACGGGCGTTCCTGCCACCTTTCATCGCCAATGGCGATCACGGCGGCCTCGATCACACCGGGCAGACCCATCAAGGCGCCTTCGAGATCGACTGAGGAGATCCATTCGCCGCCCGACTTGATGAGGTCCTTGGTGCGGTCGGCGATTACGAAGTATCCGTCTGGCGACCCGATAGCGACGTCGCCGGTTTTGAACCATCCTGACTCAAAGGAGTCAGCTCCGGTGCCGTGCAGGTAAGAGTCAATTACCCACGGTCCTCGCACGTAGAGATTCCCCATCGTCTTGTTATCCCAGGGTATCTCTTCGCCGTGGTCATCACGAAGGCTTACGTCTATCGATGGCGCGGGAATGCCGGCCTGGCCGCCAACTCTGTCGAGGAGTTCGTCATCGGATAGTCCCAACATGGCGTGTTTGGGCCGCGAAATCGTCGCCAGGGGCGAAGTTTCGGTCATGCCCCAGGCTTGAACGATGTTGATGCCCAGATTCGCTTTGTAACGCTGGATCAGTGCTTTGGGGGGCTGGGATCCTCCGCTCACGATCTCTCTGAGCATGGGGGGCTTAGCGCCACGAGCTCGAAGTTCTTCCTCGAGGGCGATCCAGACCGTGGGAACTCCAGCGGCCATGGTGACTCCTTCGTCAAAAAGGAGATCGACAAAGGACTTGGGGTGGAGGTGGGGGTAGGCAAAAGCGATCTTCGCGCCGCAAGCGATGGCGGCATGAACGATTCCCCATGCCGAGGCGTGAAACATCGGAACGACCGGAAGAACGCAGTCCGAGATTCCAATAGACATTCCAGATGGCGATGCACAGTTCATCGCGTGCAGGTAAGTGGATCGATGTGTATAAAGGGCACCCTTGGGACGCCCGGTGGTTCCCGAGGTGTAGCAGAGACCTGCTGGGCTCTTTTCGTCGATATCGCGTTCGGGGTAATCCCCGGGGTGCGAGGCAAGGAGTTCTTCGTAGTCAATGAGCTTTAGGGAAGTCTTGGCGCTGGACGCCGGTCCCATGAGAACGAAATGTTTGACGGTAGGAACCTCGGGGGCAATTCGCTCGAGGATGGGGAGGAGATCCGAAGAAGCGAAGATCGCTTCGTCCGCAGCATCGTTGATGATATAGATGAGGTCTTCGGCGGAGAGGCGCGCATTGAGGGTATGGAGGACCCTACCAGTGCAGGGGATGGCAAAATAGCATTCCAGATGGCGATAGTTGTTCCACGAAAGCGTAGCGACTTTGGCACTAGGGCTGAGTTCGAGCGAATCGAGTGCATTCATGAGCGACATACTTCGGCCGGCAAAGTCGGCATAGGTGTAGCGGAATACGTCATCAGGAGCGACCTGAGTCACTATCTGCACATCTGCGAAATGTGTCGGCGCATGTGAGAAGAGGCGCCAAGTATTTAGCTGCACGTCCATGGTTGCCATTGTTGCTCCAAACAAACTCTCAAGCGCGCTCGCTGATCGAACTCTGCAATACATTTTGCCCGACATTGGCTGCTATTGCTCGCCAAATTTCCCAAATCTGCCGACCCGAGAAACCGAGGGGGATTTTTGTGTGAATGGGGCGGGTGTTTTTGCGTAGCCTCGCCCTTGGTGACTTAGCTATCCTGGTGGCATATGCCCGTAGAGGCCGACGGTGGCTTAGGCGCGCCGCCGCGCCTCGCCATTCGAGGCGCTCGAAGCACTATGGCCAAAGTCGCTCTTGGTGCAACGACAACAAAAGTGCACGCGATGCTCTACATCTGACGTTCTTCGCGGTGTCGGCCTCCTTCGCTTGGGCTAGGCGCCTCAGCTATCAATCGGGCCGATCGACATGGCTTGTGGTATCGGTGCCAGCACTCTAAGCCATGAGCCAGCGGAATCCCGCGAGATGGCGCTTGTCGCGCGCAAAGAGACGTTCGGGGTGCCACTGGATTCCCACGATACCTTCGCCCTCCACGGCTTCGACCACTCCATCAGGGGCGTGTGCCACCGCGCGCAGTCCTTCCCCGAGTTCATCTATCCCTTGGTGGTGCAAGGTGTTAACCCCGGTAGCACCTTCCATGAGCTCGGCGAGTACCGAACCGCGTTGGAATGTCACACTATGGGAGACTTGGTACTCGCGGGCTTCGTCGGAATGCTCGCTGAAGCCTGCCGCTACGAGGTCCTGATAAAGGGTGCCGCCTAGGGTGACGTTGAGGATTTGAATCCCTCGGCACACCGCAAGAACTTTCTTGCCCTGGCTGAGTGATTCCTTGATGAGTGCGGCCTCGAAGTGGTCCCGCACTGGTTCAGTAGCTTCAAGCTCCTCGCCGGGCTCTTGGCCATAGAAATGAGGCTCGACATCCCAGCCACCGGTAAGCAACAGCGCGTCGACGCTTCCCACCATCTCCTTGGCCAAAGACTCCAAGGAGAGTTCGGGCTCCTCGGAGATCGTCGGTATTGCCGATGCGCTTGCAAACATCA
>JAKASN010000105.1 GCA_021819025.1 Actinomycetes bacterium
CGCCACTCCCATTGGCGGCTCGGGGCCCTGTCACGACCACTCCTTGCCTGGGGCACAAAACCCTCCAGCATGGCTAAGGCGAGATAACAGGAGCGACACCTCCCAATTGCCTTTAAATTCGCACTCCTGGCGCTCATCGGAGATTCCATGGCGCGACTGCGCTTTCGCGGCATCGATAAGGTCAACTTGGTAACCCACATTGTGGGCAACTAGGCTTTAAGGGAAGAACCATGTCAGCTGTATCGCCTTGGCTATTGGTATCCGCGAGCGGGTTCTCTTCAAGGCAAGCGGCGACACGAAGCAGATTTGAGGAACGAGAATGGCAAGAATCCTAGTCACAGAAGAGATAGCCGAAAGCGGACTCGATCTCCTGCGCTCGGACGGACACCAAGTCGAAGTACGCCTCGGGCTCTCTCCCGAAGAGCTCCTCACCGAGATTGTCGGAGCGCAAGGGCTGATAATCCGCTCCGCCACCAAGGTCACTGAAGAAGTTATCGACGCGGCGACCGACCTTTTGGTGGTGGGCCGGGCGGGAATTGGCCTCGACAATGTCGATGTACCTTACGCGACCAAGCGCGGCGTAATGGTGGTCAATGCACCGCAATCAAACATCCTTTCCGCGGCTGAACTTACCATCGCTCTCCTGCTTGCCCAGGCGAGAAATGTACCTCAGGCGCATTCAGCCCTGGTAGCAGGAAAGTGGGAGCGCTCCAAGTGGGAAGGAGTCGAGCTCTATGGGAAGGTTCTTGGAGTGGTGGGGCTCGGACGCATCGGCGCACTTGTCTCACAACGCGCACTCGCTTTCGGGATGAAGCTCGTCGCTTATGACCCCTACATCTCCAAAGAGCGCGCCAAGCAGATGGGCGTCGAACTCTTGGATCTGGAGACGCTCATGGGTCGTGCCGATTTCATCACCATCCACCTCCCCAAGAGCAAAGAGACCACTGGACTCATCGGCAAGGAGATGCTCGCCCGTGCCAAGCCCGATGCGCGAGTCATCAACGTCGCCCGCGGCGGAATTGTCGACGAAGAGGCCCTCTACGAGGCGATTTCCCAAGGGCGGCTCGGCGGAGCGGCACTTGACGTCTTCACCTCGGAACCTTGCACTAGCTCTCCTCTTTTCGAGCTGAAGAATGTCGTAGTTACCCCCCACCTCGGAGCGAGCACTGCCGAAGCACAAGACAAGGCAGGAATAACCATCGCCGAACAGCTTCGTCTCGCACTCGCCGGGGACTTCGTTCCTTTCGCGGTGAATGTCAATGCCGCGGAGGTCCCCGAGTCGGTCAAAGCTTTCCTGCCGCTTGCGGAAGAATTGGGCCGTTTCATCGCGTCTTTGGAAGGCGGGCTACCTGACACCATTGAGATCGAGTACCAGGGACAACTTGCCGCTGGCGATACCCGGCTGTTGTCGTTATCGGTTCTCAAGGGAATTTTCGGGGCGGGGACCAATGAGCCTGTCTCATACGTAAATGCTCCCCAGCTCGCCGAAGAGCGTGGACTGGCGGTTCGAGAGACTTTTGTCCCCTCCTCCAAGGAGTACGTTAGCCTCCTCACCGTATCTTCGGCCAACCATCAGGTATCGGCAACCACCGGAGGACACAGCAAAGAGGCTCGCATCGTAATGATTGACGGCCACCGCGTGGAAATCCCTCCTGCAACGCACATGCTCGTGGTGCGCAACGACGATGCCCCGGGCAAGATCGGCCTCGTCGGAACCACCCTCGGCGACGCAGGGTACTCGATCTCGTCCATGGCGGTCGGACCTTCCGATGATGGCGCAACCGCGCTGATGGTACTTTCACTTGGCGCCAAGCCCACCGAGGAGATAATTTCCGCCATTGCATCCGCGCCAGGTATCATCTACGCCAAAGCGGTCTCCTGCTTCTCTTGAGGCACGGACATCTTCGAAGTCACGGCAGCTCGGCAGCCGGCCAAGCAAAGCTCGCAAGAGCACGCCGGTGCGATGCACCCAAGCTGATGGTTGGGAGCACGGCGCTATGAACCAGCATCTGTTGCGCTGGTATCGATGCAATATTCACACCTGGCTCTTGGCGGCTTGGCCTGGATGAATTGGGTCGCAGAAGCAAAGGGCTTAGACTTATTGTCATGGAGTCTGCGAGCACCCCGAATGCGTTAGATTTTCAGGCACCCGAAGAGAGCCGCGCGGAAGTGATGGTCCGCCGCATTCTCCGGGTGCCCGACATGCTCCCTAAGCCAGCCCAAAGTGGCGCCGCTGAACGTCTCTTCAGCTTTGCGATGATACTTTCTGGGCTGCGCTGCACCTTGAGTTATGTCATCGTGCCTTTCTTGCTCCCCGCGCTGGGCCTCGGCGCGGTCGCCGGCGTCGGTCCAGCCATCGGCATACCAATTGGGGTCGCGGCACTTTACTTTGACGTCAAAGGCATTCGGCGCTTCTGGATTGCGCGGCATCGCTGGCGCTGGCAGATGACCGTAATCTACCTAGCGGTGATCTCGTTGGTTCTCTATTTGGTGACGTTGGACCTTATCCAGATACTCTAAATGTGGCCCAAGCCGTTGGTAACCAGAATCACGGCGCCGCCAGCTACCACGAGGGACGCAACTAAACGCGACCGACCCATGGGTTCTTTCAGGTAGATCGTGCCAATCACCGCCGCAGCCACCACGCTGGTCTCCCGAAGCGCGGATACCACCGCGAGAGGGGTATGATCTTGAGCCCAAAGAATAGCGGCGTAGGCTAGATATGACAATGCACCAGCAGCGATTCCCAACTTCCACCCTGCTGCTATGAGCAGCGACCCTTTGCGCTTTTGAAGAACGGCCAAGGTAACTGCGATTACGATCCCTTGGGCGCAAAAGAGTAGCGCCGCATATGCCCATGGCGACCCTGAGCGTCGCACGCCAATGCCATCGACGAGGCTATAGCTGGCAATGGTGAGGCCCGTCGCTGTTGCGAGGAGAAGCGCCTTGCGCTCATCCCTCCCACTCAGGGTGCGCAACTCCACCAAGCTCACTAGCCCCGCCGCGATCACCACGACCCCCACGATCTCTCCGGCGCTCAAGCGCTCCCCGGCGAATATGAAAGCTCCCACCGACACCAGCAGAGGCGCCATTCCCCTCGCAAGGGGATATACCCGGTTGAGGTCCCCGTAGCGGTAAGAGCTGAGCAAGGTAAAGTTGTAAATTACCTGGATGAGCGCCGAAGTAACCACAAAGGGGATCGATTTCGCGAGAGGCAACCCAAATACCAATATCCCCATAGCGCCCATCACTGCAATCGCGGCATTCAACCACAAAAACACCAGGATCTTATCCTTGACGCCTTTGGCGATAGCATTCCAAGTCGCGTGAGTTATCGCAGCGGCGATGACAACCGCCTCCGCGAGTGGAGAGATGCCAATTGCCGTGGTGCCCGCCTCCCAGTTAATGGCAGACCGAGATTTTTCACAAGCCCTGCATTCCAAGAGCTTATTCGTGCGCAAAACAACCCTCAAAGGGATTCGCCCCGAATGGGGCATGTGCAACGACACCTCCAATGATCCACATAAAGACCACGCCAAGTTACTTGGTTGCCAAAGCTATTGGCCGCCGCCAAGATATCCATTCCCGGCCAAGACGACTCGGGTCATGCACGGCATAACTCAAGGGCACTTCTGGCTCCAAGCACCCTGGGGACGGGCAATATCACCCCAGTCCACACTTCACCCACCAGGGCAAAAAGGTCAAGTTCGAGCCACTTTGCGCCACCTCCAAAGCCCAACTTGCACGATGCACTTCAAATGGGCTAAACTCTAGGCCAATGGCACAAGTGTTTTCCTTCGCGCTACTTCTAACCTGACAGCGAGCTCGCTCACGCAAGCTCGCCCAAACCTCCTGTTCGCAAGAAGCAGGGGGTTTTTTATTTGTCGGGAAGTTTTTTTGCCGAGGAAAATATCGCGAACTGGAAAGAAAGGGCCACAATGGCACAAGGCCAATCAGAGCAAAGACTGATCATCTTCGACACCACGTTACGAGATGGCGAGCAGTCCCCGGGTATCTCTCTGGATGCCAAGGAGAAGCTCGAGATCGCCGAGCAATTAGCGCGCCTAAACGTCGACTACATCGAAGCTGGATTCCCGGTCGCGAGCGAAGGCGACTTCGAAGCGGTACGCCAGATAGCCGAACAGGTCCACGGACCGGTAATCGCAGCTCTTTCGCGCACTCATCTTTCGGATGTCGACCGTTGTTGGGAGGCTCTCAAGGTGGCGGATCGCGCACGCATCCACGTCTTCATTTCGACTTCTCCCAGTCACATGGAAAACATGCTCAAGATGAACGAGGCCCAGGTCGTCGCAGAGACGCGCGCTGGCGTTGCACGGGCGCGGAGCTTTACCGATGACGTGGAATTTTCACCCCAAGACGCCACGCGCACGCCGCTCGACTTCATGATCGAAGTTCTTCAAGCCGCAGTGGATGCGGGGGCGACGACGCTGAATGTACCCGACACCGTCGGCTATGGCATTCCCTGGGACTTCGGAGCCCTGATCAGCTACGTGCGCAAGAACGTTAGCGGCGCTTACGTGATCTCCACCCACTGTCACAACGATCTTGGACTCGCCACAGCCAACTCGCTGGCGGGAGTGCAGGCAGGTGCACGTCAAGTCGAGGTTTGTGTCAACGGACTCGGAGAGCGAGCGGGAAACGCGGCACTTGAGGAAGTGGTGATGGCGGTGAAGATCCGTCCTGACCAGTTCCCTGGCATCGTCACTGGGATACGCACCGAGGAACTCGCCCGCACCTCAAGAATGGTATCTCGTCTCACGGGATATCCAATCCAGTACAACAAAGCGGTAGTGGGAAGAAATGCCTTCACCCACGAATCGGGAATACACCAGCATGGCGTCTTGGCAGACCGCTCGACCTATGAGATCATTGACGCCGAGACGGTAGGGCAAAAGAGCTCCCAGATCGTCTTGGGCAAACACTCAGGCCGACATGCGTTTTCAGAGTCCCTCGTGAAAATGGGCATCAACATACACGGCGACGCGCTTAATTCAGCATTCAAGCGCTTCAAGGAACTCGCGGATCGCAAACTCGACATTACCGAAGCCGAACTTGAGGCGATCGTCGCCGAGGAACTCGGAACGGTCTCGACGGATACCTTCACGCTTGAGGAGTTAAGCGTCACGGGTGGAACCGTCGGTACGCCCCAAGCGCGCGTGGTTCTCTCATCTGCGGCGGGGCGAGTCGAGGCCTCCGCGGAGGGCAACGGCATGATCGATGCCGCCGGTCAGGCAATCCAAAAAGCTACCTCGGTTCAAGCCAACCTCATCGGCTTCGCAGTCTCTTCGATAACCGGCGGAGTCGATGCTTTGGGTGACGTGGTGATCCAGCTGGAATCGGATGGAATCAAGGTCTCTGGCAAGGGCATCTCCACTGATGTGGTGGAAGCCTCGGCCCGAGCGTATCTCAACGCCATCAACCGACTCCAGCGCGCAATCGCCCGTCGCGCCAGTACCACCCATGACGTCGGTCCCTAAGCAAGCACTTCTCGCGGCATTTATGACGGGTGGACACCGAAGATAGCGAGTTGATTCTGGACACTGCTATCATCGCGCGTCAACTTCGAATTCCCCTGGTGAATCGCCGGTACATGAGGATCTAACAGGCACAAGAGGGCGGATGAACTATTAGTTCTAGCACCACCGCGGAGCGCGCTGCTTCGCGGTGGTCTCCAACCATGGTGGTGGCGTATGCTATCACTTGGGCGATTGCGAGCTAGCCGTATTCGCAATGGCCCAAGACGCACTCGGGAAATCCCGGAAAATATGCTCCATAAGTGCCACATAGCGGGCAATCGAGACCAGTCGTGCCAACGGGGGTCTCTGCCATGGCGGCAATTGTGGTAAACCCTTAGACGCCACTCCGGCCATGTCCACCAGATCTCTTGTTGCACGGCTTGGGAGATTCGTCGAGCGGCACCTCCTCTGGATGAACCAGTCATCTGAGCAAATCGATCTGCGGCGGGCGAACCGTAGCATGCTCGCGAAATGCCAGCCCAACTTTCGGGATATCGCCCAAAGTTCCCCACGTCGCGGCCATAACGGTCCGATAATTCGGGCACTACAACTGCGCAACCACCTTCTTGGTCCGACCGAGGGAATCGCGCACTCCCAACAGCGAATAGATCTCGCGCTGGGCGGGATCTGGGGTAGAGGAGATGCGAAGGTGATGAATCTGTTCTTTGTCGTCTCTCAGCGTTACACTGAGGCGGCTGTGGGTAGCCACTTGGGAGAGGATCATCGGGACGCTTCGGGTATCGCCGCCTTGGGATAAGGTGAGCGAGATTGCCCCATAGAGGTGATAGGCAAGCACCGAGATGAAGAGGTGCGCTGCGGTTCTTCTCGCTAGCTGGTGATAAACGGGTCTCATCCCCAAGTCGCTCTTGAGTGCCCGAAAGGCCTCTTCCACCTTGGTGAGAGTCATATAGAGCTTCCAGATCTCTTCGGAGTTGAGATCCTCTCGGTTGGTCTCAATGACGTAGGCGCCATAGATGGTCTCTTCGGCGTCGATTACTGCGGGCTTTTCTCTCAAGATGAGATCGCTTACCTTACCGTTCTCGCTGAGGATGGTTTCGATCTCATAGCGACGCGCGATGCTGGGGTGCTCTGCTCTTAGCCTTCCTACTCTTGCGGCCACGGTGACCGCCTTGGTGTATTGGCCGCGCTTCACCGCAGCTGCAAGCAGA
>JAKASN010000106.1 GCA_021819025.1 Actinomycetes bacterium
CCGATCTTGACCTCAGATTATCAAGGCAGCATTTCAGCTTCAACGACATGGAACTTCAATGATTAATTTCATCTGGTCTCCAGGCAACAGATTGCCTGCAGGAACGGGAGGGTCTGAGAATTACACCGTGGGACAGGTGCGTGAGCTCATTCGCCGCGGCATCCCTGCGCAGATCGTCACAGTGGGGCTCGGGCTGAAGGACGGAAGGAACGAATTCACCGACATTCCCTTCCACGCACTAGATACCATAGAGGACATAACCAACCTGATCGGAACGATAATTTTCGTCAACGAACCCCATGTCGTTACCACTCACACCAAAGCCTTTTTGATCATGCACAACCCACCACCCTTGCGGGAAAAGTGGCGTTCATTCGCGAGCATAGGGACCAAAGGACGTGGCCTGATCGCCACAAGCCAATACGCAGCTGATCTATGGGCATCATACATTCCCGTGCCACGCTCTGAGGTTCACGTGGCATACCCCTTCGCCGAACCCTGCTTTGCTACCCAGCTGAGGTTGCCGAACGAGACGGACACCATCAGAATACTCTTTGCCGGTCGCCTTAGTCCAGAGAAGGGAATTTACACCCTGCTCGAAACGCTCCACATCGACACCATCGTAGAGAATGCAAAACTTACCTTCACGGTTACTACAGCGGGATCTGACAAGCCACAAGGCAAGATCATTCAAGCACTTGTCAACGCCCATCCCGATATAAAAGTGGTCAGCGCACGCAAGACGCCTCGAGCGATGGCCGAGCTGATGGTGGAACATGACATCGTCGTCATGCCGTCCAATAGCCAGTATTGGCACGAGACCTTCGGCATCGTATCCATCGAGGCCCAGCATTCGGGATGTTGGGTTGTAGCTTCTGACGATGGTGGACTTCCCGAAACCGACTGCGGCGGTCTCATCCTGGTAAAGCCCGACGATTCCGAAGGCCTCGCAAATGGCATCTTGCAAGCAATATCCAATGGCCCTCGCAGCGAAGAAGCGCGACACAAATCTTCGAAATTGTTTACCGTGGGGCAATCTGTAGACAATTTGCTGAAGGTTCTTTTCCCCGCAGAATCTCTAATCACAGTATCTACACAAGAGATCGTCCCAAAGTAAGCAATGCCATCTCGATCTGCGCTGACGCTGCCTTAAACGGCCGAGTAACCAGAGAATCTCAACCCTTGACCGCTCGGCGACTCGCGATGAGATGGGTCACCTATGGAAGTATCTTTGCCACCATGGTGTCAAGGACCGGGTTCCGATCGCCCAGCGGGGCAAGGCCAAGCAAAAACGCGCCGATCTGCGCCTCCTCGGGCTCGGGCTGGTCGTAAAGAGCGATGTCGGAATGCCATTGGCCCCGCACGCCCGACCATGGTACCGTCAGGTGCCGCCCAGTTCCCTCCGCAAATCTCTATTTGCCGCCAAGTCGGTAAGGGAGTACTATTTGGATTCTCTGGACTTCGGTGACGCCGTTTCAGAGAATCGTTGTCTTACAACGAGTAGCTGGCTCCGCTCGTATTGCACATGCTTGATAAGTATGGCAGCGATACTGAGGGAAGGGGGTCGCCATGGCGACGTTGACCGCAACCGAGACCATCGCCTTTCAGGCATCTGTTCGGGAGACTCCGGCCCAGATGGCCCGCTGGTGCCTGGACTTTCGCTTTGTGGCCCTGGGAAGATAGAAAATGTGTTCCCGGCGTGCTACGACCCCGGTAAAGCGCCACTTGGCAGTGCTGCGCCCCGGCCGCAGGCGGCCGCTTCATGACGGGAGGGAATATGAACAGATTGCGCTATGCAACACAGGCGCTCAATGGTATGAACGAAGAGCAGCTGCGGGACCTGCAGTGGCTTCGGCTTCGTCAGCAGATTCACTACTGCCTCGGCACCTCGGAGTTCTATCGGCGCCGCTTCTCCGAGCTCGGCATCGATGAGCGTGACATCCTCAGCATGGAGGACTTCCAATCGCTGCCGGTGATCATGAACAAGGAACAGGAGCGGCGCTCTCAGCAGGAGTCTCTCGAGCACGCTGGCCATCCGTACGGCAGCCATCTCTGCTGCGCCCCCGAAGACGTTGCCATCACCGCCACCACCGCTGGCACCACCGGCGTTCCGACCTTCACCTATACACTGGCCCGTGGCGACGTTGAGATGCTCAATGCTTCTGTTGCGCTCATGATGGGCCACGCGGGCATCCTCCCGGGGGAACGTGTCCTGTTCGCGCACGCGCTGGGCATCTACGCGACCTCAGCAGTTCTCCCCCCGTTGCGCGCTTCCGGGGTGCTGCCCATCGACGTCGATGTCCGCGGCGGAGCCGACGCTTTGATACAGTTCGCCGAGCTCACCAAGCCCGTGGCCATGATGACGACGCCGTCGCTGGCTCAGTTTCTCATCGAACGCATGCCTGAACGCACCGGCCGACCGGTCGAATCGCTAAACCTAAAGGCGGTCTTCGTCGTCGGCGAGATCGGAGTGGGAATTCCTGAGGTGAAGGCCAGGATCGAGTCCGCCTACGGCTGTCGAGGATATGACTGGATCGGGCCAGCCGGGCAAACACTCGCCTTCTCATGCGACAGCGATGAGTACCACGGGATGCACGCCGTCACCCCCGATCATGACCTCTATCCCCTGGATCTCGTCGATCCGATCACCGGCGCCCACATCGATCCCGTGGACGGCGCCGAGGGCGAGGCGATCTACACCTCCCTCAAGCGCAAGGCGGTGCCATTACTCCGCTTCGGCTCAGGAGACATTGTCAGGGTGCTGCGCGGCGAGTGCCCGTCTTGCGGCTTCACGGGTGCGCGGTTGCGCGTAGTGGGGCGCTCTGACGACATGCTCATTGTCAAGGGCACTAACGTCTACCCCGCCGCCATCCGAACAGTTATCAACGAGTTCATCCCTGAGGTGACCGGGCATATGCGGATCGTCCTGACTCAGCCGCCACCGCGTGTCGAGCCACCGCTGGTGCTTCGCATTGAGCGGGGAGCGGAGATGCGCGACGACGACCTCGAGAGACTCAGTGCACGAATCAAGCAGGCGCTGCACGATCGTGTGCATATGACCCCGCAAATCGAATGGGTCGAGAACGGCGCGCTCGAACGTGCGGTGACCAAGACGCCCATGTTCGAACGGAGGTACGAAGCATGACCATAGGTGAACTGGAGACGCTGCGAATCGAGGTGGGTAGCGATACCGTGGTGGCAACTATGTGCCGCCCCGAACGTCTCAATGCGGTCGGTACACAGCTGCTCGCCGATCTGGTGTCGCTGGCTGAGTGGCTCCGCGAACGCGACGACCTCCACTTTCTGATCCTCGATCACGATGGTCCGGTCTTCTCTGCCGGAGCCCATCTCGGGGAGGTCCGAGAATACCTCTCCGATCGGGCCAGCGCCGCCGCCAAGGTACGCGCCAACCAGCGACTCGCTCAGGACATGATGGCCAAGATGTCCGGCATCGACCAAATCTCCTTCGCCGCTATGCGCGGCTCAGCCTACGGCGCCGGAATGGCCATCGCCATGACTTGTGACTTCCGCGTCATGGCAGAGAATGCCGTGGTGAGACTGCCCGAGACGAACCTCGGCATGTTCCTTACCTACGGTTCAACACCCAGGCTGGTCAAGGCCATCGGCCTGAGTCGAGCCAAGGAGATGATCTTTTTCGCCTTGGACTGGAGTGCGCAAAAGTGCCTGGACGTCGGAGCGGTGGAGCGGACTGTCCCCAAGGACGAAGTCCGGCCGACGATCGAATCGATGATCGCCTTGCTGCGCGAACGGGACTGGCACGCTTTGCGCGTGGGCAAACAGATCGCCAACGCAGCGGCCGCCGTGCAGTTCGGCGACATGATCATGTCCGAGCCCGAGCTGGTCGCGGCCCCCTTTACCCGGGACACCATCAGCGAGAGCCTCGACGCCTTCCTGAACCGCCGCGCGAAGCCGAGCTAGCGCCCGCCGCGGAGCCGCAATCGATAAGCAGACGGGTGGGAAACCTGCCGGGGTCAACGGAGCTACTTCCCTTTCCACGCGTCAAGTGACACATGTCTTTCGAATTACGGGGTTTTGTCTGGCTGAATCGGCGAACCTGACCGATCACTATTTTGCCAGCGCGTGCTTGGTGCGACTGGGGTCTGGCCGTCGGCGGCTCATCAAGTGTTCGTCCGCGGCCAACACCTGTCGGCGGCGCCTGGGGTTCCCATCCCTTGGTCCACTCGGCGATAATGCTCCAGATGGAGATAATCGGAGGAGGCAGCGACGCGCCTAAGCGCGACGCGTAGGTCTGCCCATCCCACAATTCCATGGATAGACATTGCTGGATTCCGCGTTCAAGTTGCCCATCGCGCTACTGGGACACCGAGTGGAGCAGTGTCGAGCAGAGCATCCTGGAGGACTGTGCGATACTTCGCGACGCCTTTTCGGCGCTTGGCGATTACTAATGCCCTTGGCGAGTCGAAATTGTGCTACGCGAGGACTAAACAAATCCCCCCAAAGGGAACCGGGCAGATTGGAATGCTGGGCCTCCAGGCAAGGAAAATCGCGTTCAGTTGGCACTGTGTTTTCGAAATCGGCTTGAGCCACGCTCGCCGATTTTAATGATCTGCACCACTGTGGCACTCTCTGGATGCCACAACGTCACCGCCGTGACAGAGTGTGCAGACGATCAAACCGTCGTCGGCCGACGCCTGAGATAGATTACCGGAATACTTCGACAGCGGATTAATCCATCCGCCGTCGGGCGTCTCCAGCTGCGGTCAGCACACTTTTGCTCAAACGAAAAAACCGACCGTCGCATTAGCCACACCGGTTCTGTGCCCGAGGCCGCAAGTCTGAGAGGAACGAAATTCCTTTACAATGTTTTTCTTTATTGATGACTACTTCTCAGGAGATCTTCTGCTATATTGCTAGTTGCCGGGTTTTACAGAGCCCTTGCGATGGTCCCAGCTTTGGCACTCCTTCGACGCCGCATCTGTGCGTCCCCCTCCAGCCCACTCGCGCGGCAATTGCCGCGTTCTGGAAGGCGGCCATCCTTGCGACCGAGTCAAATCCAAAATCAGATCGCACTTTACAACGTCGTTCGAGGCGTTGCCGGTTTCGAAGATGAGGGCTCCGAATTTACCCGATCAGGGATCCGAGCCGACGCCCGTTCTACAACTCTATCGAGGCCCGCGCGATGAACCCGGGAACCACGACTCCGCTTTTGGATATCGAACGCTCAGTTCAAAAGGTCGCCCAGGATGGCGACCTCGACATCTCACTCATTGAGAACCGCGAGAGGCTTCGCGAGATCATCTTTGGTGAAACCCAGAGATGGCAGGACTCCAACCGGAGCCATTTTCTCACCGAAGAGAACCGCCAGCTCATAACTTCTCGAATCGAGGCCAACGTCGCCGGGTACGGTCCCCTCCAACAACTTCTCGCCGACGACAGTGTCTGGGAAGTAATGGTGAACTCTTATGACTCGATCTTCGTACGCCGCCACGGAAAACCAACCGCCTATCACAGCGCGGTCTTCCATGATCCTGATCACCTCCGGCGCACCATTGCTCGGATTCTCGCAGACTCCGGAATCGGGCAACGAACCTTAGAACCCGCCGATGGCTTACAGGATTCTCAGCTCAAGGGAGGGTCACGTCTTCATGTCGTTCACGGCGATCTCACCAAAGAGGGATCGCTGGTAGTCAACATTCGAAAGTTCACTGGGCTGCCGACGCGGAGCCTCGCCGAACTGGTTTCTAATGAGATGTTGAGCACTGAGGCGGCATCGTTCTTGGAACTCGCGCAAGAGGCCAGGGCCTCGATAGTCTTTAGCGGACCTCCCGGATCGGGAAAGACAACGCTGCTCGGCACCTTGGCCGCCGAACTGCCGGCCGACACAAGAGTGGTCATTGCCGAAGAGGTGCTCGAAACCCATATTCCTTTGCCCAACGTGGTACATCTGCAGACCCGTCCAGCTCGTCCCGATCGGGCCGGTATCGATCTTCGCCAACTGGTGGCTGGCTTTTTACGAATGGCGCCTGATGTGGCAATTGTTGGAGAGGTAAGGGACAGAGAGGGATCACCTTGGCGTTATATCTGACATTGGAGGGGTGTAAACCCGCCGCAACTGCGCGGCGTAATGTGGCGCTCGCAGTGCCGCATAGTGCGACCCGAGCAACTAGACACACAGGTACCTGCATAGGAACGCTGGGATAATATGGTGTTATGAAGTCGGTAACCACCAAGAAGCAAGTGAGGCCATCAGAGCAACTTGCCGAAAGTCGAAGCGAGGTGCTCGCCGTTCTCGCTCGTTACGGGGCGACCAATATACGGGTCTTCGGCTCCGTCGCCCGTGGAGAAGACGAATGCGATTCCGACCTCGACATGCTTGTAGATCTCCCGCCAGGTACAGGACTTTTCAAGCGGGGGCGACTCACCCAGGACTTAGAGGACATACTTGGATGCAGGGTCGATCTAGTGCAAGCTTGCGAAGTGCATGAAAGATCGAGGGACCGCGTCCTCGCGGAGGCACGTCCATTGTGACACCCACGGATAGCGACCGTATTGCTCACATCCTCGATGCTATCGAGCGGATCGAGCGCTGGACTGCAGAACATCAACATGACGACATTTACCGCTCGGCGATAATGCGCCAGATGGAAATAATCGGAGAGGCTGCGACGCGCCTAAGCGTGACGTTTAAGTCTGCCCATCCCACGATTCCCTG
>JAKASN010000107.1 GCA_021819025.1 Actinomycetes bacterium
CAACGGCGAGGAGTGACCCCAAGAGTACTACTTTGATGGTGATCGCCACGGCTCCCAGCGCCATGTTCCCAATTCCAGGTGAGTCTGCCAGGCCAAAAGGAAGAAAGAGATTCGACATCAGGCCTAATAACAGCACCATGCGAATGGACGAACCCCACTTGATCAACGCGAGACGATCGCCGCTGTATTCGAGGACCATCGCTTCATGAATCATCGTCAACTCGAGGTGCGTGGTGGGATTGTCCACCGGCAAACGGCCCGATTCTGCTATCACTACGATAGCGAGTCCCGCAAAGGCTAGCGCGTTCGCGGGTGAGGAGACCTGGAGGGAATGTGCTACCGTGGCGTGCGCGATGGCGAAGAGGTTAGAGGAGTTTGCCCGAATTGAAAGGGCATATACGGCCATCAAAATACTCGGCTCGAGCAGTGCAACGACCATGAGTTCGCGGCTCGACCCCATTCCCCCAAAGGAGGTCCCGGTGTCGAGTCCTCCCAGAGCCAGGGCAATTGTCCCGATGAGTAGGAAACCCACCACCCAGAAGAGGTCAAAGCCAGCATGCAAGGGCAATTTTGTGGAGACGAGGGGGATCATGATGCTGGTTGTGAGGGTGGAGCCAAAGAAGACTGCCGGCGCGAAGCGAAAGAAAGCTGAGGTTCCGATGGGGTCCATGACTTGCTTGGAAGCAAGTTTTCGCAACTCTCGCCAAGGTTGCAAGACGTCGGCACCACGCCGACCCTCCATCCGACTCCTAATCAGGCTCATTATTCCCATCAGCACTGGAGAGCCCGCGAGGACGAGTGCGATCTGGATTGCGAGGGCGAGATAGGTCAATGTAGCACCACCAACACCACCAAGAGCCCAAAAGCGCCAAAGGCAAGGTATCTTCCCAGCGAGCCGTTGTGCGCCAGTCGCGCTAGTCGCCCCAGGTTTGAGACCGCACTTGATATCGGCTCATAAAGCGCAGTTTCGATAGAGTCGTGCTGGGCACTATGGAACTCAACCCGCGAAATTATCAGTCGGGACTCCTCGAAGGTCTCGGTCTCGACGTCGGTTTTTGGTCGAAGCACGTCGGAAAAGACTCGTTGCAATGGCTCTGCAAACGATGAGGCGTTGTGTTGCATGGCGGGACTAAGCCCGCGTGCTCCACAAGCCCAAAGCTCTGCCGGGATCCTAGGCGGCGCAGACCGTGCGTTGAACCGCACCGCAATCGCTATCGCCAGGATTGCGCCAGCCAATACCGCTGCGGAAGCTAACGGGAAGATGGCTCCTCCCAATCCGAAGAGAGCAAATTGCGACGTGACACTTGCGTGCCCGCTTGGTTCGCCAACAGAGATAAGCACTGAAGCGACATGCGTTGCCAGAGGGGCGAGCGCGGCCGGGAAGATCGCGATGGCAAGATTTGCCGCGGCCAAGAGCCCCATCGACCACTGCATGGGACCGACCCGCTCCGCTCCGAGGTCGTCGCCGTAGTTGCTGCGCGCTTTACCGAGGAATCCTATTCCAAAAGCCTTCACCATGGTAAGGAGGCCGATACCAGAGGTAAGTGCGATTGCTCCAATGGTGAGCGGAGCCGCAAGAGCAACCACGCCTCCGGCCGGTCCGAGATGGATAAGCGACTGAAGCAGTATCCATTCTCCAATGAAGGCAGCGCCCAATGGGAGACAGGATGCAGAGAGAGCGACCACGCCGAAAGCTGCTGAGGTCAGACGCATCCTCTTGTTGAGGCCGCCCAAGGCGTTGAGATCGGTGGTACCTGTGCCATTGGCTATCACACCTGCGGCGAGAAACCCCAACCCTTTAAAGACCGCGTGCGAACCAAGCAGAAAGACCATAGCCAGAGTCGCGGCGAATGCAAGTTCGATATGGTGGGTGGCGGCCATGACAAGATCGGTTCCGGCCGCCATGGCCACCAGACCCATGTTTTCAGTGGTCGAATAAGCGAGAAGCACTTTGAGGTCGCTGGAGACTGACGATTCGATTACGCCATAGACACTCGAAACGGCCCCGATGCCCAAAAGCAGCAAGCCCCACCAGGCGGGACCGCCGGCGAGCACTATCAGTCCGAACTTGATGAGCCCATAAATTCCCAGAGAGACCATAGCGGTGCTCATCAGCGCAGATGCAGGCGCTGGAGCCTCGGGGTGCGCCTTGGGAAGCCAAGCATGGAGTGGAACGAGCCCCGCCTTGGAGCCAAAGCCCACCAAGGCGAGCAGAAATGCCAGAGTCCGCTCACTCGGGGTGAGCGCCGCCGCCCCAGCCCGCAAGCTGGAAAAACCCAGGCCGTGTGAGTGGCTGCCGATCAACGCCAACGCGGCGAGTATCGAAAAGAACCCAAATTGCGTCACGATTGCGTATAGCAGTGCGGCGCGCTGCGCCGAGACGCGCTGGTGATGGTCAAGCACCAACGCGAGTGATTCCAATGCCATGAGCTCCCAAAAGAAGAGGAAACTTGGGATGGCGTTTGCCAGAGGGATGACCTCGAGAGTGGCAATAAATAGCGGAAAGATCACCAGTGAAACCGGAGAGAGTCTCCCGGACTTGGCGTAGCCAAAGTTGTAAATAGCTACGCAGAGGCTCACCACGGCGACCAGCATGGTAAAGAAGGATCCCAGTTCGCTGCTGTGGAAAGCTAATCCAAAAGGGGGAATGATCCCAGGAGCGGTAAAGGCCAGGCCGCGCGACCAAAGGCCGTCAATGCCGGCGGCGAGGCCTGCGAGTGCCGCAGCCATGCTCGCGAAATTCGAGGCGATAACGGCGTTGCTCGATCGATCCGGGCGAGCCTCCGTATGGGAGTGCAGCTTGAGATGGTCCGAATTACTCATCGTTTTGAAACTCTTCGCAGCGCCGCGACAATTTCGCTTGGTGTGGGCGGACAGCCCGGTATCTCGAGGTCGACGGCGAGGTGGTCCGAGACCGTGCCGGCTACGCCATAGCCAGCACGTAGGCCGTTGCAATCGATGGCACAATCGCCCACCGCAATCACGACCTTGGGTTCAGGGGTGGCCGCCCAAGCATCCATGAGAGGCTTTTGCATATTTCGAGTTACCACGCCAGTGACTAGCAAACCGTCACCATGACGAGGTGAAGCGGTGAGGGAGATACCGTAGCTTTCCAAGTCATATTTCGGAGAAAAACACCCTGAGAGTTCAATCTCGCAGCCATTGCAGCTCCCGGCATCGACGTGGCGCAGCAGGAGAGATCCTGACCTCAAATCACTTCTCAACGTGGTGGCAGGGTCAAGTGGCGGTTGGGTTTGGGTTATCCTTCCGAGTCGCGTGATACGTTTCACTAGGCCCATGCGGCGGTCCCGAGAACTTCTCGACAGGGGAGAGGACTCAACGACGTCTGAGCGCCATTCCCGTCACTGTCCATTATTCAAGTCCTCAAGGAGTTTTGCGGAGTCGGTAAGGACCTCGGTGAGGATGCGGCGCGCGACTGCGAGGAGTTCGGCCACTTCAGGATGCAAAAGCGAGTACGTAACCGAGGATCCCGATTTGGTGGAATCGATGAGTCCCGATCGCTTGAGAACCCCAAGCTGCTGGCTGAGGTGTGAGGCCTCTATCCCGACACTTTCGTTCAACTCCGAAACCGAGCGGGGCCCATCGGTGAGAAGCTCGAGGATCCGTATCCTAACTGGGTGCCCAAGAGTTTTGAAGAACTCTGCTTTGAGTTGGTAAAGCGGCGTCGACATCATTCCCCGTGCCGGTAATAGATTTAGCAATTGATGAATTTATCAATTGCTAATAAATATAGGTGGCTTTGGCTGTGGCGAGGCCATGGTTTCCGGGCTCCGCTCCGAAGTGGGACACTTTGCAATCACTGCGTGAGAACAGCGGTACCTCCCCTTCTAATTGCGCCCTCGCAGCGATGACAGCATCGCCTGATCCCTCGGGATGGATCCCGCAGACGCGAAGGACCACTTGGCCAAGGACCTCGGTGTCCGCATCGCAGTTGCGTGGCGATAAGCGCGTTAGTCGATCGAGATCGGCCAGGAGATCACGGTAGTGCTGCCGGTGGCCTTGATGTGGGCGATGGCAACCTCAGCGCGCGCAGCGGTGTCGAAGAACTCCAGGATAAGTGGTAGCCGGGCTTCGGGGTGGAGGATGGTGGCCTCGTGGATGATGCTATGGGCGCCGAAACCCGCCAGCGCGCGCTGCAGCGTTGCTCCGGCGACTAAGTGGTTGTCGTGGAGTTCCTTGATGAGCTTTTTTGCCAAGGACTCCTTTGCGGCTCGATCTCCTTCGTTGAAGTAGACGCGTACCATGAGATGACCGGTATCTGACTCCATCTATCGCCTCCCTAGTGCCACTCCTGCGGTAACAGCGAGAAGGCCAGCCGCAACTGAAACCAAGACATAGATGGCGGCCCGAACGACTCGTCCTTCTTGTACCAAGGTGAAAGTCTCAATCGAAAAAGTGGAAAATGTCGTGTAGGCGCCGAGGAACCCCGTGAGTATCCCTGCCCGCAGCGACGCCGGTGTGTTGAGCCTCTCTAAAGTCAAGTAGAAAAGAAATCCCATGAAAAACGATCCGATGACATTGATGCTCAGCGTTGCGTAGGGGAATTCTTTGCCGAGCAGCGCGGCGACTAGTGAAGATTGGAAGTAGCGAGCGAGCGCACCCAGCATTGCAAAAACTGCGATAAGTAACGGGGTCAAGGGTCTCTCCGCGGTGCCGTCTCGAACATCGTGTGCGATTCAGTAAGGATTATAGAGGGGCTTTGTCCGGTGTGAGGATTGCCGATCTTGCTTGGGACTCAAAAGAATCGAATGGTAAGTAGCACTCCAGCGATAACTGAGTAGATAGCGAACGGGAAGAGATTGCGAGTCTTGAAGTAACGGGTCAGGAACGCCACGGATATGTAGGCGGCCACGAATGCGGCGATACTTCCAACCAAAATTTGCGGGCGCACACCGTTGCCACTGGTGGAAAAGAGTTGCGGAAGCTTGAGAAGTCCCGCGGCGAGGATTATCGGGGTGGCGAGAAGGAACGAGAACCGAGCCGAGTCCTCGTGATTCATGCCTCGGACGAGGCCGGCAACCATGGTAATCCCGGAGCGCGAGATGCCAGCGAGTAGGGCGAAAACCTGAGCGACCCCGATGATGATGGCCTCACGC
Organism: Actinomycetes bacterium; assembly: GCA_021819025.1. Classification (GTDB taxonomy): domain Bacteria; phylum Actinomycetota; class Acidimicrobiia; order Acidimicrobiales; family Acidimicrobiaceae; genus Acidithrix. Next base: position 5,118 of record JAKASN010000107.1, read on the forward strand.
ATGCTCAAAGTGGCAAGGGGCCGATGACCCTCGGCCCAATGGCGGCCCAACGCTTCGATCTCAGCCTTGCGGCGAATGCCACGGCGCAAGATCACCTCTCCGAAGGCGAGCAACGCGCCGTTGGCGATCAGAAAGAGGGAAGCTGCGAGCGGCTTGGCGAAAAGCGTGCGTAGGAGGCTTTCAAAAAGTAGACCCACCAACCCCGCTGGAATGGTGGCCACGATGAGGAGCCAGCCGAGACGCTCGTACTTATCTTGGATTTTGCGGGTTCGCAGGGTGCGTAGCACCGCAAGGATGATCTTCTTCCATTCCCGGCGGAAGAAGAGCAACAGCGCGAGGGCTGTTGCGACATGCAGTCCCACTAAGAAGCTGAGAAAAAACGACTCCTTGGCGCTCTGTGCTTTGACGAGGTTACTCCATCCCACCAGTGCGGGAAACACCACCGAATGGCCGAGCGAGGAGATCGGAAAGAGTTCGCTGATTCCTTGGAGTAATCCCATGACGATCGCCTGAAAGTAGGTGAGAGCTTGGTTCATGGGTCCTTCCCGATTCGGACAATACGCCCAACGCGACAGCATAGCATCTGCGCCTTTCACCAAGGTTTGGGGTCTACCGCCCATATTTTCGACCGAGAAAACCTCGTCGTTTTTGCAGTGCTTTTGATGTCTGCCCCCCCTTCAGCATGCCGGGCGCCGTGGCTCGAAGCTGTGCTCTTCGGGACAGATTCGCCAGCAGCTTACCCAAGACAGCCAAGGCCGAGCCAAATAAGGAGTGTCGTGGTTCGCCGAGGCACATGGGGAGAACCCGTAAATCCATCTATGCAAATGAACGCACCGTGGCAAGGCGTTAGTCGATCGAAGCGTCCCGCGAGCGAGACGGCGGCGCAATGGGCGCAGCATGCTTTTCTGCCCAACGTTTTTGTCTAACGATAATCAGCTAACGCGATCGAAGAGATGGTAGATCTCGCTCGAAAGCGCGGGTGTTTCGCGGAAGGCGGCTCGGTTCGATCTCTGTTGACCGTACTTTGTTGCGCACTTCGAATACCAGGCCGATCTGCTTGGGTCCCAGGGGTGATCTCGGTGGTGTTTCTTGTGCAATGGTTATCCTGAGAAGCAACGTATCGTGTGTCAAACGGCGCACTTCGGCGTAGTTAGCTTCGCCGCCTTCACTGGTTGTCTTGGGTGAACGAGAGCGCCCTATTGCTCAGGCGCTAGTTCCGCCGGGCCTCGCCCGGCGAGGCCCCATTAAAGGCGAAGTGGCTTGGTATGCCTGCTTGTCTTGTGCGTTTAGACAAGCTTTTTGGATCTCTACTTACCGCCATGATTGGCACGATCCGTCAAGTTTGGAATCAGACGTCGTGGTGAGATGAAACTCCGTGCTTTGGTGGCTTCTTGGTACCTTGGTAAGAATGCTGTCTTGGACAACGCTAAACTTACGTTGTCGATGGAGAGGTGCCAGAGTGGTCGAATGGGGCTCACTGCTAATGAGTTGACCCGGGAAACTGGGTCCGAGGGTTCAAATCCCTCCCTCTCCGCCAGATTGTCGTGCTTCGATGCCACAG
>JAKASN010000108.1 GCA_021819025.1 Actinomycetes bacterium
GGATTACCGGGGATCTCTGGCGTCGGAGTGGGATAACAGTCCCCCTTGGCGCTTCTTAGAATCGGCTCCGAGCCAGCCATGAGCGACGTCTTCAGGGCTCGCGGCCCATTCCACCCCTTTGCTCCCAACTCTGAATTCGGAGTGCCTGGAGGTGCAAATCTCGCCGTGGATGGCGATGGGTTCAGCTTGACATTTTCCACCTTGATAAGGATCGAAGAATGTTTGAACTCGCCTTTGCTTTACCAACGAAGCTTCGGGTGCAACACCGCGGAAGTTTTTTCCGAAGCGGAAATATTCAACTTCCCAGAGGGGATAGGCGTTTTAGAGCGCGTACGGGTCGAGCACGAAGTGGCTGCGCGCATTCCGCCGTGCTTTGATGCGGAAAAGCTCATCTTGAACTATTGCCCCAGAGAAGAACTCATCTCCTTTCTGAGAACTCCCCGTAAGCTCAACTTCGAACCCGCTTCCGAGATCAAGTTCGGTAAAGTCCTGGCTATACCTCACGATGTCGCCGCCATGGTGCTCGCTAGCCTCACTTCCCTCGCACCACCAACTCGGTGGCAATCCTGTGCAGGGATCCCGGCGGGAGGGATCTCCCAGTCAGTACAGCGCTGCTCAGTGGATCTCCTTCACGTGCTCGACAAAAAAGAAACAGTGACAACCTGGGGATCTCCTGCGGTAGTCGGGCGTATCGCCCTCAACTCGGTGTCGCCTCGGAGCTCCTTGTTAATGTTCGCTGGGATCGCACAGGCGAGTTCGGTCCCGAGTTTTTCGACCCCGCTTGCCTTGTGGAACAATTGCGGCGACGCAGTTCACCCTAGGGAATACGCGAGGAGGAACCCCATGGGATGAGCGTCTGGAAGTAATATTGATTTTGGCCCGGGAGGGCACAGCTCTAAAGCGGGCGGATTCAGGTCGCCCACAACAAGATCTTGAACAAAAAAGGAGACCAGGATGAGTGAATTAAAGCAGCAGGTAGGCAACTTCATCGACGGCGTGGAGGTTCCAGCCAATGCTGGAGCTACCAGCGACATCATCGATCCATCCACCGGTGAGGTATACGCTACCGCGCCGCTTTCTGACGCCTCCGACATAGCGAGCGCCACCAAAGCTGCCCAGCGTGCTTTCCAAGATTGGGGAGACTCTACTCCGTCGGAACGTTCTTTGGCACTCTTTAGGATCGCAGACGCCATCGAGGCCAACGCCGACGAGATCGTAGCTATCGAGAGCCGAAATACCGGCAAGCCTGTCGGCTTGACCTTGTCGGAAGAGATACCTCCGATGGTAGATCAGATACGCTTCTTCGCTGCCGCAGCGCGTAATCTCGAAGGCAAGAGCGCTGGCGAATACATGCGCGATCACACCTCGATGATCCGTCGCGAACCCATAGGCGTCTGCGCGGCGGTTACCCCGTGGAACTACCCGATGATGATGGCCACCTGGAAGTGGGCTCCCGCGATCGCCGCTGGAAACACCATGGTACTCAAGCCATCGGATACCACCCCGATGTCGACGGTGCACATCGCCAAGCTCATGGCAGAGTTCCTCCCCGCTGGCGTCCTCAACGTGGTATGCGGAGAACGTGATACCGGAAGGGCCCTGATCGAAAATCCCATTCCGCAAATGGTCTCTATCACCGGATCAGTGCGTGCTGGAATCGAGGTTGCTACAACGGCGGCCCGCGACCTCAAAAAGGTCCATCTCGAGCTGGGTGGCAACGCTCCCGTAATAGTCTTCGATGACGCAGACGTAGAAAAAGCCGCCGCCGGCATCGCCGTTGCAGGCTATTTCAATGCCGGGCAGGATTGCACCGCCGCAGCTCGGGTCTTGGTCGGAGCCGGCATTTACGACGACTTTGTCGCGGCGCTCACCGAACAGGCCAAAGCGATGAAGACCGGCGCCCCTGCTGAGGAGCCAGACTACGGACCACTCAACAACAGCAACCAGCTCGCTCGAGTAAAGGGACTCGTGGATCGACTCCCCGATCACGCCAGAGTGGAAACCGGTGGTGTTCAAAAGGGGGCCATGGGTTACTTCTTCGCGCCAACGGTGATCTCCAACCTCCTCCAGACCGATGAGATCGTGCAATCGGAAATCTTCGGCCCGATCATAACCATTCAGAAGTTCCACTCGGAAAGCGAGGCAAGAAGCTATGCCAACGACGTTGAGTACGGTTTGGCCTCTTCAGTGTGGACCAAGGATCATGGCACTGCCATGAGAATGGCCAAGGCGCTAAATTTCGGCGCGGTGTGGATCAACACCCATATTCCTCTCGTAGCCGAAATGCCCCACGGCGGCTTCAAGCACTCCGGTTACGGCAAGGACCTCTCGATGTACGGCTTCGAAGACTATACCCGCATCAAACATGTAATGAGTTACATCGGCGAATAGTCGCGACTTCTAGGGGGGCGGCAGCTAAATTGCGGCCGGCCCCCGGAGACGTTTCCCGTTGGGGCCCTCAGTGACGCCGCTTGGGTCCAAGATACGGTTCTGCTGGGCCTTCGCTTTTCTGAAAATACCCGGCGACCTGGTTCTCCGTTGTCACTAAATGATCTATAGCGATCATTCAAGCGACTTCCCCTTGCGGGGTTCCTCTTCCCTCACGGGATTCGGTTCTCGCCTCGCCACGACTGGCCTCCCCTTGCGGGTGGGTCTTATGGTCGCTCCTCCGGCGACGAGTCATCTCGTCGTCAGAGCCTAGGTCTGTACCACCATTGCTGGCGGCCTGGGTATCGGCAGGGGCGCTGGCCTCAACTAGACCAGAACTGACCTAATCCGGCCAGTCACGGAGATTTTTGGCGGCGTTGGCGTCCCGATCTACCAACTCGGAAGTGGCGCTACAGACGAGCGCCTTCGCCATCTTGGTTGGTGCAATGAGATAGCAGCCACATCTGTGATGGATCTGGCTCGATGGGTACCACCTATCAGCGACGACGAGAAAGGTACCCATTTTCGCCATCTTGTAGGCAACCTGGGGTCGGAACATACCGAGTGCAGCGTCAGAAACGGAGCGCCTGAATGTGCGCCTACCCATGCTGGGTTTCATTGCCGCTATATGGAGGTCTTCAATTACGACCTCGCCATAGGTGTCCACAAGTTGACTCGTCAGCTTGTGGTATGCATCTAAGCGTATATGCACTGCTCTTCGGTCCAACCCGGACAAGCTTGGCTTTGGCAGCTCGGTGTCCCTTGGAACCAGGTATACGCCTAGACATCTGTCTCCCAGCCTTGCCGCGCTCAACAAGTGTAACCCGAAGTGGTGCTGGGTTCGCAAACTCGATGATCTTGTCGTCGGTGTCCGCAATGGTAGCTAGAGTACGTAGTCCGAGATCTATGCCAGCTCTGACTTCTGGCTTCGTGACTGCGGGAGGGGTGGATGTTCGGATGGCGTAGTTGACCGAGACGAACAGCCGTCCCCATTGCTCAGAGAGGGTCATGTTCAAAATCTGAGCACGTCCCTGAGAAAGTGGACGCTCAAGCCTGCGGGTGTTCTCCTTGGAGCGCAGCGGGCCTATGACTGGTAGAACCATAGTGCGTCTGTCGTGCTCAAAGCGCATGGTTCCTGTGGTGAAGCGGACCTACCGGAATCCCCCCGACGGGCGGACTTGAATCGAGGAAAGCCTACTTTGCGTCCCGTGCGCACACCGTGCTTGGACTTGGACCAGTTAGAGAGTGCCGTAACCAGATCGTTGATCCCTGAGCTGTAGGATTCCTTGGAGTTGGTTGCCCACCAGGGCGCTATCTCGTCCTTGTGTCGGTTCCACTCTTTGGGTAACCCAGAGAGCGTCCAAGGGATGCTTTCAAGTGTCGGGTCGGACTTCTTGGCATCCATGTCAGCCTTCACCCGTGCCAGTGCCCAGTTGTACGCCTTGGGAACGGGCACCGAAATGGGAGCGGATCACGGAGGGGTCGTTCGGCCACTCCACCTCATACTTGGCAGCGGTTACCATCCAACCAGAGGGCGCTGGCGTAAGATCGTCACGATACAGGTTGAAGAACACCGAGACCGACTCCGCCGTTTCCCTGTGAACCTCGAAGTCCGGTCCCACGTCAACCCTGCGACCAAGACAGATCTCGTTATCCTTGGCAGATCTAGCGAGTAAATGCACACCACCCGTCGCTGTCGCGACCTTTATGGCTTGGGTAAACCTCTCGGCGATGCGCCGGCGGCGCTTGCGAGCGGGAGACCGCAACGGTTGCGCGCCCGAGGTCTGGAGCCAAGTTCGGTGTTCGAAGAGCTCTACATGGTCGCCTTGATGGCGGCCTCAAAAGCGGCAAGCGCCTGGGAAACCTGGCTCTCGTTCACGATGAGCGGCGGCATCCATCTGATCACGTTGTTGTAGGTCCCAGCGTTGAGAAGGAGCAGCTTGCCGTGCTCGCGGCCGTGAGCCAGGATGCGATTTACCCGTTCGGCGTCGGGCTTTTTGGTCTCCGGGTCGACAATCGTCGATCCGATCATGATCCCCAATCCTCTGACATCTCCGATGGTTGCATATTGCGCCTTCAGTTCGAGCAAGCCGTTGCGCAGTTGCTCGCCTCGGGCGACAACGTTATCAAGGAATCCTTCTTCGGTGAGAACGTCAATCGTCGCTAGCGCCGCCGCCGCTCCAATCGGATTTCCCCCATAGGTGCCGCCGTGGCTCCCCACCGGCCAACGCGACATCAACTCATACGAAGAGCCCACCGCCGACATGGGAAAGCCAGATGCTATCCCTTTTGCCATCACCATGATGTCGGGGTCGATGCCGAAATGCTCGACGGCAAACATCTTGCCGGTGCGGCCAAATCCGCTTTGGACCTCGTCGGCGACGAAGAGGATTCCCTTGGCCTTGCAGCGCTCGTAGAGGCCGGTGACGAACTCCTCGCTGGCAGGGAAGTAGCCCCCTTCCCCCTGCACCAGCTCAATTACCACCGCTGCGGTCTCACTTGGCGCAGTATGCGACGCAAGAACCAGGTCGAACTGGGCCAAGGCCTTCTTGGCTGCAGTCGAAGGGTCGTCCCCAGAGGTTGCCGGGTCCGGGAATGCCGAAATAAAGATTCCCGAGGGGAACGGGGCATAACCGGCCTTGTAACCCGTCTTCGCGGTGGTCATGGCCATGGTCTGAGCAGTCCGACCGTGAAACGATCCTTGGAAGACCACGATGTGCGGCTTCTTGGTCGCTGCTTTGGCGAGCTTAACAGCTCCTTCGGTAGCCTCTGCGCCGGAGTTGGAAAAGAAAAAGGTGTCGATCGATTCGGGAGTGATATCCCCAAGCCGCTGGGCGAGCGGAGCCAGCAAGTTATGGGTATAGATGTTCACCTGGGCGTGGATGAACTTGCCTGCCTGGTCTCTAATCGCCTCTACCACCCTGGGGTGGCAATGCCCGGTCGAAGTGACCGCTATGCCAGCGGTAAAGTCGAGATACTCTTCTCCAGAAGCGGTGGTCACAATCGCTCCCGATCCCGACACTACGTCAAGGTTTGACAACTGCGACCACACCGGTGCGAGGCGCACATTTTTGGTCATTTTTATATCCTTTCCATCTCCCAAATTCATCGTTTGACGTTCTCTTGCAAGAGAACACCTTGACGCCCGAAGCTACTGCCCAATCAAAGACATCAACGCAGCTGAGTACCATGGCGCAGGCTGCCCTTGCACCTCGGCAGCATCGCACCTCGAAGCGGCTCGCAGTCCAGCATTTATTCCGAGATAGCGCAGCGGCTCGGGCTCCCAGTCCCGTACAGGATGGTTTACCACGCACAACGCGGTCAAATCGCTGGGTCGCGCAGTGATGAGATCGGCAAGGATACGCCCGGCGAGATTGCTCATGGTCACTCCATCGCCAACATATCCTCCCGCAAAGGCCATCTTTGTCGAAGAGTCGTAATTGACTGCGGGGAAGAAGTCACGAGGCACGCCCAGTGGTCCGCCCCAGCGATGGGTAACCCTACTCGATCCCAAGGCGGGAAAGAGTTCTTTCAACGTCGCCTCAAGTCCAGAGAAAACCGCTTCGTTGGAGTCGTAGCTTGCCCGCACACCCGAACCAAAGTGGTACGGCGCACCACGGCCTCCAAAGACGATGCGATTATCGGCGCTTCGCTGGCCGTAAATTATCAGGCGGCGCTCGTCGGTAAAGGTCTCGAAGTCACCGAGGCCAATCTCCGCGAAGAGTTCGTCGCTGAGAGGCTCGGTAGCAATCATCAATGAATAGATCGGAACCGTTCTACGATCCATGCGGTTCATCCCAGAGCGGTAACCTTCGAGAGCGTCGAGAACCACCTCGGCTTCCACGGTGCGATGATTCACTTCGAGGGCATGGGGTTCGATCCGCGTCACTAGTGAGGACTCGTGAATCTCCACTCCTTGGGCCAACAAAATGGCATAGAGGCCACGTATTAGTTCCGCGGGCTGAACCCGAGCGCAATGGGGTGTATAGCTCGCTCCAAGGACCCCAGCCGCTCCGATACGCCTGGGAATCTCATCAACTTCGAGGAGTTGGAAATCTTCGTGGCCGAAACCAAACTCTCGCTCAATGGCAAGTTCATATCCCAGGCGCTCCAATTGCGCCTGGTTACGGGCCAAGGTGATGGTTCCACCTTTATGGAAGTCAGCGGCGATCCCTTCGCTTTGG
>JAKASN010000109.1 GCA_021819025.1 Actinomycetes bacterium
CTAGTGGTGTTGTAATGCAGCGCACCCAGGGCGTAAGTTCACCCATTCGATAGAGCGTCAAACCCGAAAGGTACCCGCCGGGATCTCGAGCGACCAAGACGCTGAACGGGGGAGGCACCAGTACGCCGAGCCGTCGCACGATGAGCCAGCCAATCAGGACTCGACCCAGTCGACCGTTGCCATCGGCAAAAGGGTGGATTGACTCAAATTGGGCGTGCAGAATCGCTGCTTGGGTGACGACGTCGGTCGCATCGGCGTTGGCGAACTCGATGAGGTCATCCATGAGAGTCGCCACGAGTTCGTGTGGTGGACCGACGTAGGCGGCCTCGCGAGGCGAACTTCCCCCTACCCAGACCGGGCGATCGCGGTAGGCCCCGATGAGTCCTGGGTCGAACTGGTTCGTGGCATGTTCCATGAGGCGACGGTGCCACTCGAGGAGGGAGGCCACGGTGAGTGGATGCTTTCGAGCAGAGTCAACTGCCGCCGACACGACGGCAAGATTGTCGGCCACCCACGCTGACGGACCGGCGATCAACGTGGTAATCTCAGCTGCGGCGATCTCTTCGAGCGGAGCGCGGATCTGTTCGAACGCAGAACTCGCGACGCCCTCGAAGCGAAGTAAGAGGCGAGCGAGCGGTTCCCAGGACCGAGGCAAGTGGTCGATGGAGCGCTCGATCGCCGCAATCGCCCTCTCCGTGGCACGCACGACCGTTTCGGGTAGTTCGACGTCAACGCCCATAAGCGGCGAGGGCACCGAGGCCTTTACCGGGTGCCCTTGCCAATCGATCGTGACTTCGCTGAACATCTTGCTCCTTGGAAAATAGCTGTCATATTCCAGGGCTAAATCATTAATACTTGGAATACTAGCGTTTTTCCGGCCGGACGGCCGAATTCGCAGACTCTCGACCAGGCCTTATTGCAGCAGGAAGAATGGGTGCTTCCAAGGCCATCAGCGTCGCGCGCGCCGAGGAGTTGCGATGAAGTTCCTGTTGGGCCAGTTGGTTCTTATGGTGTGACTCAAGGTCCACCACGAAAGCCCTAGTCATAGCGCGTGTGATGGTAGACTTTCTAGGTCGTCACGTGCTGGCGGTACCCTCGTGGGACTCAACGGGACTCAACTTAGTTCTGCAGACAGCAATGCTGACATCAGCGATGGTTTCATCTAGGCGTTGTTGCGGTACTGTATCGGGAAAGACAACACTGCCAGTAGATCGCCCACATCGCTGCTCAGGCAATTAGGCACAGTTCTCCCTCGCACGACGAGTACCGAAGACGGTACGTCCTTGAGCGGGAGACTCCATTGCCCCCGAATCGCGGCAAAGCTACCCCAAGCTGGAGCTCATCTGTGCGAGAACCACACGGAGTCATCCCAGTTGCGCAATGCTCGCTTTTCGATCTCTGCCAGTGCATCCGCTGGGACCGCAGGAGAGAAGAGGTAGCCCTGGCCGAGCTCACATCCCAAGTAGCGCAGGCGTGCAAGCTGATCTTGGGTCTCGACTCCCTCGGCGAGTACCGTCATATCGAGTACGTGGCAACGCGATACTATTGCTTCGAGCAAGCGGACCGCATGAGGGGCGGCACGGGGCGGGCTCACGAAGCTGCGGTCGATCTTGATGATCTTCGGGCGCAACATCGCTAAGTATGATAGTGAGGAATAACCAGTGCCGAAGTCGTCTAGAGCTACGGCGACCCCAAGAAGCTGGAGGTGCTCGATCGCGCCAACCGCCAACTTGACGTCCGACAGCGCAATACTCTCGGTGATCTCTAGCACCAGGCGCTCCGGCGCAAGATCGCTCAAGGCAAGTACCCCCTTGATCGCCGCCGATAAGTTCGGGTCAAGGAACTGGCGCGCCGATAGGTTGACCGCGACATAAGGGGCACCGCGACGGGCACCCTTCACCTCCCACGTCGCAGCTTGTCTAATCGACTCGCGAAGCGCGAAATCGCCCAGCTTGAGGATGAGATCGCTCTGTTCGGCCAGCGGGATGAAGACATCGGGGGCCACCAATCCCCGCTCGGGGTGCCGCCAGCGCATCAGCGCTTCATAGCCCACGATGTCGCCCGCAGCAAGGTCCACGATGGGTTGGTAGTGCATCGCGATCTCGCCGCGGTCGAGCGCATGGGCGAGGTCCTGGACAAGCATGAAACGGCTGGAACTCCGCTCGCGCATTTCCGGGTGAAACAGCACCCAACGAGCCTTGCCCTGGCGCTTCGCTTCATACATAGCCGTATCGACATCCTGGATGAGCGCCCCCCAGTCCTTGACACCCCCGGCGTCGCACACCGCGCCGATGCTCGCGCTTTGTTCAACTACAACTCCAGCGATGAGGAACGGCTCCGCGAAGGTGCCGAGCAGTCGTTGTGCTACCGCCTCAGCCTCGTCAGAGGTGTTCAGCCCCTCGGCGAAATAGGCGAACTCGTCACCTCCAAGGCGGGACAAGGCATCCGAGGGACGGGCAACTTCCTCAAGGCGGTGTGCCAACGCTACGAGCAGTTGATCTCCGATATCGCGTCCAAGGGTGTCGTTCACCCCTTTGAAGTTGTCAAGATCCAATAAAAATAGCGCGCCACGGCCATCATGGAGAGCGGCCCGCTCTTGGGTCTGGGCCATCCGATCTTGGAAAAGCACCTGGTTTGGCAGGCCGGTAAGCGAGTCGTGCAGAGCCTGGTGGGAAAGCTCGGCGCGGAGATTGCTCTCCTGGGTGATGTCGCGGATGGCAGCGATGATATGCCGTGGCGCATCGGCGTCGTCTTGGAAAATCCGAGTCTGGACATCGCCGTAGATCACGTGGCCATCCTTGTGCAGGAAGCGCTTGGTATAGCCAACCTGATCGACCTCCCCTGTTATTAGGCGGCGGTTCATCTCGCTGGTGAGAAAATGGTCCTCGGGGTGGGTAAATGCCATAAGATCTCGGCCCAACAGCTCGGTGTTCGCGTACCCGAGCATTTCGCAGTAAGAGCGGTTAACATCGACCAGGCTTCCCTGCAGATCAGCTATAGCCATACTTGCGGTGTTATTCTCGAACGCGAGGCGAAAGCGGCGCTCACTCTTAGTAAGAGCTCTACTAGCTTCAGCCTCGACTTTGGTGGCTTACCGCTCAGCTTCAGTGCGGCGGTGCTCCGCAGCGACTCGGGCGCTGTCGTCGCGGATCATCGCGACGACCAGGGAAGTTTCCTCAAAGGCGAGCGGGGTAAGAGCAATGTCGACAGGCAGCTGGATACCATCTTTGCGCAACAGCGCAAGGTCTAGACGTGTTCCATGTGGTCGGATCAGCGTCTTGCTCGCGAATCGGTCCCGCTGGCCGACATGGCGACTACGCTCTCGCAATGGCACCAGCATCTCGACTGGCTGGCTAACGAGCTCGTCCTTCCCATAGCCAGAGAGCATCTCAAGGCGTTCGTTCGCATAGCGCATTGAACCTTTCGCGTCGACTAGGCAAATGCCATAGGGCAACGCCTCCAACAGCCGCCGCCAGGAGAGCGGGTGGCCTTCGAAGTAATTCACTATGCGTGCGCTCTCGGCGGTAAGCAGCTGTCGGCCAAGGCTTCGCTCAGTCTCGAAGCGATAGCCAAGTAGGACTGCGGTAATGACCACAACGGCGAAGGTACTCCATGCCCCCCAGAGTTCTGTGCCGGTGTGTCGGAGGAGTATCTCCGAAGGCGCTAGGACCACGATGCCGACAAGCGCAGTACCGAGCGATCCCACCAGGCCAAAGGTCATACCAGCGTAGACGACTGGGACGAACAGCAGCAAAATCCATATGAAATCCGGAATCGGGATTATCGCGCGATCCTCGGCAAGGTCGGCGCCGAGATGAACCAAAAAGACCGCTGCCACCATGGTTTGAGCGACCCAGAAGCGGCGGTCTGAGAGCGGGGGTCGTGCGAGATTGGCAACCATCTCCCTGCCTACCAAGCCCGCAGCACCCCGAACGGTTTTGCTCACATTCGTTCACCTTGGTCTGCATCCATGCAGCCCAATAAGGTCCCGGTGACATCTAGCTCGTCACAAACCACGCCTGCCACCGTAACATATCCGTGAAACCGATGGGGAGGCGAGTAGGACATCTGAAACGCCTATGTAGGCTGTAGTCGACACTACCCGGGGCATTTTTTAGCGGCCGCTCAGGATAGCAGCTGAGTCGCGCTATCGGCGGCGGTGCCAGGGGATCTAGGCTGGTTTTCTGAAGATCATTCTTATCAAGACTCCCAAGTTTTCCACCTATTGAGTGGATGTGGCGCTAATCTCTAGCAGGGCGCGCGTTTGATGAGGGGTGATCGTGATCGATCTCCCTGGTTTCATGGAACGCTTCTCTAGTGAGTGAGGTGCGAAGTGCACCTCATCCAACTGCGCTGGAAGGAGCGATTCCGATGTCCGAGATGCGAAGGCATTGAGTTCATGCTGGTACGGTCGACTCGCTGCCGCGATGCCGAGAAGCGGGTACCTCTGTTGGTGTGCAAATCCTGTCACCGCCAAACATCGGTAACCTCGGGTACGATCTTTCACAAGAGCAAGGTCCCTCTCACCAAGTGGTCCCCAGCAGCGTATCTGGTTTCCATCGACAAATGCGGAATTTCAGCTACCACCTTGGGCCGACACCTGAGTGTCGTCTCCTATTGGAGCGCCTGGCTGATGCTGAATAAGCTCCGCAAAGCGATGTCGGAACGCAATTCCATCTACAAGCTCGATGGAGACGTTCATCTCGCCGAGTTCTTCCTTGGTGGCATAAGCCATGGAGCAGGAAACGGGGCAGCGCCACCTCACGTAGTACCGTCATGATCGTCGTGCCTCTCACCGGGAGGCGCCTGTGTTTATTGCTTTATCGAACTTGTCGGTTTATGTCAAACTTAACATAAGCAGGCAAGTGGAACTATGACATTGGCACGCGAACTGACACGAAAATCAGCCACTCTTCGGAGTAGATTACTCAATGTTTTTTCGTAACGGATCCTAAGCCGAAGATCTCCAAGGGCGGCCTCAGTTACTGGTAGGAAGCCCGCTGCTTTGCCGGAAGTGAAGATCTCTGCCAAAAAGAACCTGGTAATTCGCGATACGCCTGCTATCGGCTAACGACCCAAGGATGGACCGCGGCGGTGGTAATCCGAGGCTTGAGGTCCCTCCGGCCCCTGAAGCTGCGATCTTGCCGCCAATTCGCTTTCGATCTTGGCAAAACGGCCAAGGATGCGCTCGCGCAATGAAGTGAGTTCTGCCGGAGACAGACTCGGCATCCTGGTACTGAGGCCAAGCACCACATCCTTCTCTACCAATTCGTACTCGATCATGGCGTCAAGGAACGGCCCGTCTTTTGGGCGGTTGGCGACGGCCTTGGCAATGAAGAGATCCGCAGGGTGCATGCAGTAGCCCATGACGCCGTTGGTGTTTTCATTCACCAGCGGATAGCACCGTGACTGCCACCCCTCCGGCGCCTTGGCTGTTTCCATCGAGACCCCCTGAGCGTAGACGCCGAAGCTCTCGTGAAAATAGGATTCCTCGCCCAGCACGCCATCGATGAGGTCCGATTTCCCCTCGTTGTTGTCGATGGGGATGATGTCCGCCTCTGTAGACATGGTGAGGACGGTCGGCCACTGCCGGGGTGGATTTCCGGCGTACTTCTTGAGCCACGGCAATAAGGACTGGCTCCCGATGACCAGCACCTCTTTATCCCCCAGAATTGCCCCGGACGAGCGGATCAGGTGTTCGAGTTGTTCTTCGGTCATGCTGCCCATTCCGTCTCGAAGGCTCGCAATGCCGCGGTGCGTTCTTTTTGGGTAAGTACTCCCGGAAACGGAGAGCTGGCCCGCATCTCGATGGCGTGCTGATCGCCCGAGAGCATTAGAGTGTAGAGGTTGCCTAATGATTCCTCGGATATCAAAGCCGCGTCAAGCCTCGCGACCCATTCCGCCAGCCATATGTCTTCTGGCCGCTCGGCAGAGAAGTGGGCAGCCCACTCCCTTGCCCGCCGCAAATAAATTCGCGGGTCATCGGATTCTGATATCTTCGCCTCGATTGCCCTGAATAGGGCGAGACTCTTTGCGTCCTGTCGCTGCATGAAATGCCCTCTCTCAATGCACTATACCAGCGACATACTCTTGTCGGCAAGGGCCAAGTACCCGGCCACGTGCCCTTCGACCTTCTCCATTACCGCCTCGCCCCAAGCCTTGAGAACTCGTTCTTGACCGCGCCGACCTCTCGCTGCATCCCCGCCCAGCACCTTCTCCAGCCGCGCTCCGGGAACCCCGGGATCCTCTTGCTGAGCCTCCCGGCATCCTTGAGCACCGAAACCGCCTGGCGCGGCAGTTGCCACGCGATCCTTATGAGGCGATCTCCGCGCGGCCACCGTGACATGGACTAACGTTCTCGACGCGCTCGGCGTTCCCCTGAGCCAGACATCCATAGCGTTTGAGCTGCGATAGCTGTCCAAGCGTTCCCCGCTTTACTACCCAAAGTGGGACTTTTCAAACCATGGAAGTTGAGCCTCCCGAGACGTTTTTGCTTTGAAAGTGATCACCTTAGGTGGCGCTCCAACAACTGCGGGTGGTAATTCTTCAACGAAAAAGTTAACTTTGCCTTGTGCGTGGGTGAAAATGGTGTAAAGTGGACCAAAAGG
>JAKASN010000110.1 GCA_021819025.1 Actinomycetes bacterium
GGTCGTAGTCAAAGATGTCCGCTTCGTGGCCCGCACTCCGAATCTCAGCCGCTACAGCGAGGCAGGAAAGCGACTGGTGGCCCTGTTCGTACATGGATGCAACGATGACTTTCATCTTTATAGACCTTAGGACTCAATGGCGCAATCGCGTGCGATGATGATCTCGAGGCGGCTTCGAGCTTCTCTGAGTGCTTTTTCCACGGCAGCTGGGCCTGGGGCCTTGGCAAAAATGAATCCGAGATACTGGTTATCCCAGGGAAGGGGCACCACCGGAGTGCCAAGTGGCAAAGTGATCTCGACGCCTTGAACGAAGGGGACCTGCATCGCCGAAGCGATTCCAGATACAGCCCGAAGTACCCCTTGGGCTTCCACGGGAATCATAAAGACTCCCGACGACTGGTGTTCTCGGTCGACATCTGGAATGACCCCCGAGGCCGCATTGGCCAAGATGAGCTCCTCGAGAGTCGTGGCGAAGCTGAAAGAAAGCGCGTCTGAGCACTTTCCTCCGATGGAACGCGAAGCCACGTCGATGGGAAAACATACGCCTTCAGCGCTTATGCGCATCTCGATGTGCATCGGCCCAGTGCGGATTCCCAGAGCATTTGCCACTGCTGCGACACTTGATGCCATAGCTTCAGAGGTGCTCTTGGATATCCGCGCAGGCGTGAGGTAGATGGTTTCGGCGAAAGTTGGGCCAACGAGTGGATCGGGCTTTTCGAAGATGGCGAGAATTTTGGCCACGCCTGCGACGACGAGAACCTCTACGGCGTATTCTGCTCCGTCGATGTACTCTTCTACTAGCGTGGGATAGCCCACAAAACCCATCTTCTCCATCACGCCTTGGGCGATGAGCTGGCCCTCTCGCAGTTCGGCGATATCTCGGGCGAGGGTGACACCGAGCGACCCCGACCCTTTGGTGGGTTTGACTACCGCCGGGTATCCCACCCATTGCTCGTTCTGAGTGGGGTCTGCGTCGGAGACGACTTCGGCAAATGCCGGTTGAGGGACTCCGGCTTCTCGCAGTATTTGCCGAAGTTGGGCTTTGTTACGGGTGGCTAGTATGCCATCGAGGTTGGTGATCTCGTTGCGGAGAAAAGCATTTGCCCAGGCCGCCACCTCTATCCCTGATTCGTCTACTGCGAGGGCGCTGTCAATCCCGCGGTGCCGGGCGATGTCGGCAAGTTGTTGACCAGCCTCGCGCGCGTCGCAAAAACCCACATTACTAATGATTGTTCCAATAGGGTCGGGCGGCGAAAAATCACCATCGGTTGCGATGCTAAGTTCGATGTCGAGCTTGGCCGCTGCCTGTATGAAACGCTGTGCCCGGTAGGTATTTGACGGTAGTACTAAAAGCAATTTCTTCAATTCACCTATCATTGTAATAGAACGCGAGTATTGCCGTGATAGAACGCTGTGGGCGCTTTTGGTCTGAAAGGCTGGTTAAGGTGGCTGAGTTCGTATTGGAATTGACTGAAGAGGCAAAGGATCTGGTGAGGTCGGTTCAAGCCGAGGAGTCTGATCCAGAGGCTCTTGGTCTTTGGGTCGAAATTGCTGGTACCAACGGCAATGCATATAACTATGACGTCTATTTTCAGGCGGTATCGGATGCGGGTCTGCATGATTCCGTTGAAGTCGTCGCACCGGGACTCAGAGTTGTCGTCCCTGAAAAGAGTGTCGCGATTCTGAGAGGGAGTCGCATGGAAGTCAGTTCCGACGACGGGGGATTGGTGATCGTCAACCCTAACACTCCGTCAGCAGGCATCTTGGCGGACGCTCCTGAGGGATTGGCCGAGGCAACCTTGGATTCTGTTGTTGCTAAGCGAATCATCGAAGTGCTTATGGACGAGATCAATCCGGCCATTGCCAGTCACGGCGGACGTGCTGATCTGGTGGGGGTCAACGAGAACGTAGTCTTTTTGCGACTCTCTGGCGGTTGTCAAGGATGTGGCATGGCTTCAGTGACTTTGTCACAAGGCATTGAAGTCGCCATCAAGGAGGCAGTGCCAGAAATCACCCAGGTGATCGATGTGACTGATCACCTTTCCGGGGCGAACCCATACTACCAATCTTCAAAAAAGTGATCCCGGCCCGGTAGGAACCAGGGCGCCAGATGCGAAATTGGGCCTCCTACGTGAGCAGGAGGCCCAATTTTGATATTGGCGGTCTTGGCGGGCTATTGGCTAGGCCTGTGGGCTTGCAGCCTGGATTTCCAGTTCAATATTTACCTTGTCGCTGACCATGACGCCGCCACTTTCGAGCACTGCGTTCCACTCCATGCCGAAGTCTTTGCGCGAGATGGCTCCCGTGGCACTGAAGCCGGCGCGATGGCCCCCTTGGGGGTGCGCGTCTACGCCGTTGAACTCAAGGTTGAGTTCGATTGACTTGGTGACTCCATGAATGGTGAGATCTCCAACCATGTTGTACGAACTCGCGCCCGCGGTGATGGCGGTAGACTGGAAGGTGATCTCAGGAAACTGCTCGGCATCGAGAAAGTCGGCGGAGCGCAGGTGGTTGTCCCGCATTTCCTGGGCGGTAAAGATGCTGGCCGCCTTAATGGTGGCCTCGACAGTAGAGTCCTCGACGCTCTCTGCGACATTTATCGTGCCACTAAATTCGTTAAAGCGACCGCGAACCTTGGATACCACCATGTGGCGCACGATAACTTCAACGGTGGAATGCATCGGATCGATGCTCCAAATGCCTGGCGTTAGGCCAAGTTCTGATGATTTCGCTGCAACAGACATTTCTGCAAGCCTCTCTTTGTTGGTTAGGATATAACGTTGGACTCAAATATAGTTGCGGACGCAAATAAATCCGTCTTGGGAGGAAATGGAGATTTTGGCTGAATCGGAACAATTTTGGCTTTTGCCCCATGAGCAGCTTGCTTGGCGCAGTTTCATTAAGCTTGATTCATTGTTAATGAGTCGGCTGGATGTCGAACTGGTCGAGAGGCACGGTCTTTCGCTCGCGGAATATGAAGTTCTAGCTCACCTTTCTGAGGCCGAGGGTCGAGCATTGCGGATGTCCGCACTGGCAGATTTGGCGTTGGTGTCGCGATCCGGTTTGACGAGGCGCCTTGAGCACCTTGTGGCGCGAGGTCTGGTCATTAAGGAGATTTGTCCGAGTGACCGGCGCGGGATGATCGCTCGGCTTACCGAGCTCGGTCAAGGGCGCCTCGAAGAGGCGGCGCCAACCCATGTCGCGGGGGTGCGACGATACTTGATCTCGGCCTTTAGCGTCGGAGAGTTGCAGCAGTTCACCGCGCTAATGCAGGCCCCCTTATCCGAACTCGAAGAGGCGGGGAGACCAGGCTCGGATTGTCTCTCGTCCCTCAAGGGTTGCAGCTAGATCCACACACCCTGCCATGTTGCCGCCTTGGAGCTAGGAATTTAGCTCGTGGAGGTGCTGCTTAGCTCACTGGAGGTGGTAGTTGATCTTGGAGGCGACGTTGGAGTCGAAGTGGACGTGGAACTCGAAGTTGTCGAAGAGACCGGTGCGCTTGTTGTCGTTGGCGGAGTGGTGCTTGTCGTCGTGGACGAAGTGGTGCTTGTTGTCGTGGACGAAGTCGTGGTCGGCAAAGCGGTAGGTCTGGGGGCTGCCACCGGTGCCAGCGGTGGTATCGGCGGGTGGTAGTAGACCGAAAGTGCATTGGCATTGGAAGGATGTTTATATGCGACACCTCCGGCTGCAAATGCAAGTAGGACATTTTCGGTGATTTGGTCGGTGGCAGGATCGGGGCACAGGCCCACGAAAGGAGGACATCCTGCGGTGAGGCTGGCTACCCAGTAATTTGTTCCTGTCGCAAAGACGCCGCCGCCGGATGGGGCACTGTAGTAGGACATGTCCGAAAAGTACGGTCGATTGCGACAAAGAACCGGTGAGTGTGCGAGAATCTCGAGGTTGGCAGGGTGCGGATCAAAAGGAATGAACTGATCGAACTCTGAGCCGATGAGGTGCGGAATCGCCGAACCGAATCCTAGGCCGGTTCCCGCAAAGACCCACGAAGTGGGATCGGTGATGCGCATCGGTGCATTGACCGGGTTGCATTGGTACTGGATTCCTATTAGTGAGCTTTCCGGCGCAGCGTCGGGAAACGACGGCCAGTTGGCGGTGACCGCTGCGTTGTTTTTGCCAAAGAGGGGGTCTAGATATGGGTCACGGTAGTTGACCTCAATGCGATCGGGTCCTAATGCTGATGGGTCGAGTCGGATGCGGCGGAAGATCGCATTTGCGCCGAGGAACATCACGCTTTTGCCGGAGTTTACGCCGTTTTGTAGTGCGGCCCTCATGGTAGGAGAGTAATATTCGTCGTGGCCCAATGACACTACGACTTCATGGTTGTTCACCAGCTGTGGATGTTCGTTGAGATAGATCGAGTTGATGTAGGTTACATTGAGTCCGAGCTTTTCAACGAGTGCGACCAGGGGAAGCTCATTTCCGAGGAAGTCACCTGAGCCGAATCCGAAGCCAAAGTCGTAAGGCCGATCGAAGGACACCTTGGTGGCTCTCGTGGCGTAGTTCGCTGCGGGTCCGTGATAGAGAGAGTACCCCCCGTAGTTGTTGTACGCCTGCCAATCTGTCACGGCGTTCATTACCGCAATGGCGGCGTTGGAAGACGGGTCCACCACGGTGAGCGGAATGTACTCTTGACCTCCATTGCTTGCGGTCAACTTGAGGAGATAGTCACCGGGGAAAAAAGAGTTCGTCACCGTCAGCTTGTAGCTTGCCGACCAGTTGGAGCACTCGGTGGTATTGCTCGACGCCAAGAAGAGACAACTTGGCTGAGAGACTCCCACGAGCGTTGGGGACGTCCAGACTAATCTTCCCAGCAGTCCTTGGTACCAACCCATTCGGAAAGCTTGAATCTTGTAAGAGGCGGCAGGTGTCGATATATAGAGCGATACTGTCGTGCCTGGGGTAGCGTAGGTGCTTTGTGCAAAACCAGAGATCATGCCCGGCGATTGAATCCCGGTAATTCGCCACTGAGAAGTACCTGGAAGATTGTTCTCTGCTCGAATTTGCGAGGAGTAGATACCTCCTGGAGTTAGGGTCGGAAAGCTAGTCGTGGTGGTGGTCGATATTCGGGATGAGGTTGTGGTGGACGTGGTGGAACTGCTCGTGGTTACCTTCGAGGAGACGTTTTTGTTTGGAGATGGCGACCTTGTGAGCTCAAGGGTGGCACTTGAAATGAGGATGAGTATGAGTGCCAAACTCGAAGCAAGGACAATCGTGCTACGGCGTCCCGAGCGCTTGGCATGGGCACCGCTCTTAAGCCACTTTGTCACCAAAACTCCTTCTCCTCGAGTTGCCAAAACAGAGTGTGCTACCTTGCTAGGAGGCTTTCCCCGAACTCGAATTTTTCCACGATCGGTTCAATGTAAATCCCCAGTTGGTTGAGCCAACTCCAAATGGTGATCCGGCGCTCCTCATGCCAGCTTCCCCTCACCGTTAAGATCTTCAGCCTTGCCGGCTCATTCGAGAAGCCGCATGCGAAGTGCGTCAATTCTCGCCTCGGCCACCCCAATTGCGGCTAGGTACCCTCGGGCGCCCCCATACGAACTGTCGAGCCAATCGAGCACGCGAGCCATATTCGAGCTCTCAGCACTCATGACTGCGGGAGGAAGCGCCTGGATCTGCGCGGCGATTTCCGGTGCTACCTGCTCCAACCAAGAGACCATAGCCGAGACCGACTTGGCGGTTAGCGCATAGTCCTCGAGGATCGCTTCAGGTTGTGTGCCAAGCAAATCCAGCATGAGGGCGGCTATGAGTCCAGTGCGGTCTTTGCCGATGGCACAATGGAAGACCGCGGGCAAAGCGGCCGGACTCGAGAGTCGATCAAAAACCCCTTTGATTCCCGGCGAACCCTCGGTGAGGATCTGAGTGTAGCGGGAAAAGATGTACTCATTGGCTTGCTCGCCGCGCGCCAGAGAGTGGTCCGCAGAGATGTCGATTAAGGAACTCTGCAAGTAATCAACTTTGAGACGATCAACGGGGAATCGTCCACGGACTTGGGCCTCTTTGGGCGTCCTCAGGTCGATTACCGTCTTGATCTCAAGTTTCTTGAGGACGATGAGATCGGTGTCGCTTAGCTGCGAGAGGTTGTCGGAGCGATACAGCATTCCGCGCTTTACCGATCGGCCGTCGAGGGTGCTATATCCGCCGAGATCACGGAAGTTGAACGCGCCCTCTAGTTCGACGTGATGCGAGAGACGCGTCATTGACGTTTGATCCATCGATGCTCCTTGCCAAGTTGGTGCTCGGAGGTGGAATGAACCTCTGATTGCACTAAACAAACTAGACCCCAAGGCGCGCCTTCGCTACGAACGTCGACTTGACATGCGGCGCCCTCAGCAGCGTGCCGATAGCATGCCACGCCCGGTCCAGGCGAAGCGGCCAGCGGTTTGGCTCCATCTGGATGAATATCTCTCCGCGACTTCAGGTTGGCGTGTAAAGTTTCCGATAACATTTTCCAGCAGCGACTGATATAAGGAAGAGCTGATCAATGCGTCGAGCCGAGCTGAGAAGTGATGTATGGTTCTCAATTTTGCTTGCCG
>JAKASN010000111.1 GCA_021819025.1 Actinomycetes bacterium
CAAAGTCTGGGATCGCGATGAGGTCGAGCTTGGATGCCGGGTAGGGGATATCGAAAAAGTCACTGAGAAATTCCACGGCGTGGGTGGCGGCCCCGAGGGCAAAGTCGGTGAGGTGTTCCCATCCAGGACGGTGGATGATCCGAAGCGGGGTGCCGCGCACGATTTTGGCCTCGGTTGCCACCAGAGGCCCTACTACGAATGCCACCAGATAGGTGGACATGGGGATGGTGGGTTCGAAACGTACAAGTTTTTTGCCGTTGGCGAGATTTTCACTCGAGGTCTCCGCGCCGTTGGAGATGGCGAGGTGAGCCGAGTCCACTTCCAGCTCCACTTCAAAGATGGCTTTCATTTCCGGCTCGTCAAAACACGGGAAGGCGCGACGAGCATCGGTGGCCTCGAACTGCGTTGTGGCAATCGCGACGGTGTCGTTATTGGCATCCAAGTAGGTGCTGCGGTAAAAGCCGGCGAGCCGGTCGTTGAGGACACCGGAAAATTCCATGGTGAGCGAAGCGTCGCCGGCCGCAAGAGAAGTTTCTAGGGCCAGCACCGCCATCTCGTTTTCGCTATCGTAGGAGATCGTCGCCGGGCTCTGAGCATCTCCTTGGCGAAACGTCGCTTTGGCGATGTCAAGGTCCACACTGTTGATCTTGACCTCTGATAGTTCTTCAGCGAGGCTGATATCGATGGTGACCCGACCGGTGAATGTTGCTGCGGCAATATCGGGAGCCAGCGAGAGCTGGTAACGGGAGGGGCGGATAGATTCTGAAAGGCGATAGCTCAAGGTAGTCACCTGCCCCAAAGTAGTTGATTTTGATACCCAATGAGGCCCAAGCCGCTCTTTGAATGGTGAAATATGCCACTTGACCCGAGCATTTAGTGGGGTGGGCGCTGGCTTGGTTGCCGGAGCGGTGAATGTTGCTGCGGTGGCGCCTTAGGATCTTTTCGCCGGCGGGATTTATCTTTTGTGTCGCCGAGCATGCAGCTGCGATGGGAGTAGAGTGTGGCAATTGTTGGAGTGGGACACGCAATCGTTGATCTCTTCGTCGAGGCTGAAGAGGATTTCCTGGTAACTTTAGGCATCGAAGTGGGGACCATGGTCCTTGCCGATACCGAGACGACTCGAGAGGTTTTGGATCACCTCAGCGTCATCAAGGCAATCTCTGGTGGTTCTGCGGCTAATACCATGGTTGGGGTCTCTTCACTTGGTGCTGAGGCGAGCTTTATCGGAACCGTAGGCGACGATGCCTTCGGCGAAATGTATGTGGCTGACCTCGCCGCCGCAGGAGTGGACTTCGCGACTTCGCAGCACGGCCCAATGGCTGGTCAGACTGGACATAGCGTTGTGGTGGTGACTCCCGGCGGCCAGCGCACCATGCTGACACATTTGGGGGCCTCGGCCGCGGTGGCAAGTGTCATCGACTCAGGACTTGAAGATTCCATGGCCGAGATCGTCTATTTAGAGGGATACGTGCTTGATTCTCCAGGCGCCTCACCTGCGCTGATGAGGCTTCTGGCAAAACAAGACCCCGCGCGTCGCATTGCGTTCTCTCTTTCGGATCGCAACGTTGTGGAGCGAAGGCGCACCGAGATTTGGGAGATGCTCAAGCAAGGTGGTATTTCCATCCTGCTCTGCAATGAATCTGAAGCCTGCGAACTCACCGGCGCGAAAACCGCGGAGGACGCCGCAGAGCTTCTCTCGGGCGTGGTAGCTGAGGGGGCGATAACTCTTGGTTCCAAGGGGGCTTTGATCTTTAGCGCCGAAGTACGGGAGCTGGTGCCTGCTTTTGCTAGCGTGGTCACCGACACCACTGGAGCGGGCGACCTATTCGCCGCAGGATACTTGGTGGGAATCTCGCGTGGTCTCCAACCATACCAACGTGGGCTCCTAGGTTGCATTTGCGCAGCCGAAGTAATTTCGCATTTTGGAGCGCGCCCTGAAGTGACCCTCGCAGAACTTGTGAAGGTAAATGGACTCTAAGGCGCGTCATCTCAGCTTCACGAGCGGGGTGGATTCGAGTGAGGGTCTCGGCGCGAGGTCGGCGCCAAGAACCCATAAGGTGCTTTGCGCTAGCCCTATCTCGATAATCGACTCGGCCCCTACCTCGACCACGTCGACGCGCAGGCACGGGTGCTTTGCCTAAAGGTTGACCCAGCGGCTGAGCCCCTGGCCCAGCGGAATCGACCGAGGCGCGAACTAAAACCCGATCCGAGAGCATCGCGCTAAGTTGGCCTCATGTATGGCGGGAGTGAGATTTCCTGTTGCCATCGATTGTGAGAGGGAGTCGGTTGGCCGCGCGCTTTTGAATGGCCTCGAGACAACGAGTTTTGCTCTCAAGGGTCTGAGAGGATCACCAGCGAGGATGCCAGCCAGAGGCCAATAGGACCGAGTCTGGATCTGATTTCGAGCGGGTTGGCGAGTAGACCTTCGTGCAGCACCAACTGCGTCTTATAGGATACTTCGATGGCATTCGAGTAGGGTCCGCTAGGGGACTCTGAGAATGATTCACTTCGAAATCCACTCAAAGCGAAGTCCAGTCCGTCCCCAACGCCAGCTTCGAGAGGGAATGCCGAGCCCAGTTCTCCGAAAGATTTGGCCACCTTTGGCCCTTGCAATCGGAAGGAAATGGTGATGCCAACTTTGGGTGATTCGCTCAGCCCGTCTCCCATCCACCATGTGCGGTAGCTACTTTGGCTCCAAGTGCTCCACTCCAAGTTGATGTCCGCGCGGACCCTGGGCGGATCCGACTCGCCGGGCAAGGCATAACTTGCGCTGTAGCTCACGTCGCCAAGCCAGACGTCGTGGGAGAGGTGCTCGTCGAGCTCAGCGGCTTCGAGCATGGCGTCTTCGCAAGAGTCTTTGATTGCCGAGACAACCTCAATGAGTACGTGATCTAGCATGTAGGGGTAAGATTAGCGCCGAAGTGCGAGGACCTGCGTGCCTAACGATTGGCTTGCCAAAAGAGTTATTAGCTATGCCCACGAAGGCGGGGCCCTTGAGGGCCCGGCATCCACTATGTTCGCGATGTCCCAAGCGGTGGCCGCAGGAGCTGTCGGTCTCGAGCTTGACGTGCACCGCAGTGCGGACGGGGTGTTGGTGGTAATGCATGACGAGAGTGTCGATCGGACCTCCTCGGCCGAGGGGCGAGTCGCAAACCTAACCTGGGATGAGCTCGCCCAACTGGACAATGCCTACTGGTTTGTGCCCGAGAGTGGCGAGGTGACCTCGGTGGGCCTTGCTTGGGACCGTTACCTGTATCGGGGTCGGGCGCCCAAAGAGCGTGCCTTTGGCGTCGTCCGCTTCGTGGAAGTGTTGGAAGCTTTCCCCGAAGCAATCATCAACGTGGACATCAAAGAAGCTCTTCCCAACGCAGACCCTTACGAGCAGCAAGTCATCGACGAAGTCCGGGCCATGGGGGCGACAGATCGGGTCATGGTGGCTTCGTTTCGCGACTCGTCATTGTTTGCAGTGCGCAAATATGATGCCGACATCGCAACGTCTGCAGGTCCCGGAGAAGTTAGCGAGTTCTACTTCGCGCTGGTCAATTCAATGGAATCCGCAATTGCCATGGCCAAGGCCGCTCCCTACGTGGCGTTTCAGATCCCCCGCTACTACGGGGAGATAGAACTTCCCACCGAGCACTTCATTGACGCTGCGCACCAAGCGGGCAAGGCGGTACACGTTTGGACGGTGAACGATCCCAAGGAGATGGAGCTCCTTCTTGATCGAGGGGTAGACGGGATAATTTCGGATCGCCCAAGCGTCCTGGCGCGCGTTCTCCGAGCCGATGGGCGAGGATATCGCCCGGGTGCAATTCACACCCCTGAACGACCGGTTCCCAGGACGCTTCCGTGAAAGTACTTGTTGCCATGTCAGGAGGGGTGGACTCCTCGGTGGCCGCCCTTTTGGTGAAGCAGGGCGGCCACGAGGTGGTTGGGGCCACCATGAAGCTATGGGGCGGGGTATCTGATTCGGGTTGCTGCTCAGTTTCAGATGTCGAGGATGCCCGTCGCGTGGCATCGAAGATTGGTATTGACCATCACGTCTTCAACTTCACTGAGGAGTTCCAAAGCGCGGTAGTCGATCACTATGTGGAGTCCTATGCTCGGGGTCTGACGCCCAATCCCTGCATCGAATGTAACCGCAAGGTCAAGTTCGATATCTTCATCGACCGAGCCCTGCGCCTTGGTTTTGATATGGTTGCCACCGGACATTACGCTCGGGTCTCTGATCTAGGTGGCGGTTTCTCCTTACTGCGTGGTCTTGACGAGCAAAAGGACCAGTCCTACGTGATTTCGATGCTCGGCCAAGCGCGGCTCTCTCGCCTTTTGCTGCCCGTGGGAGAATTACGCAAGTCCGAGGTGCGTGAAATTGCTTCTAACGCGGGGCTCATCACTGCTTCCAAGCCTGACTCCCAAGACGTTTGCTTTATCGCCTCGACAACCTCGCGGGTAGACTTCCTTTCTGCACGAGTGCCGCTCCACAGCGGAAGAGTCCTCGATTCTAAGTCGCGAACCGTCATCGGAGAGGTCCCGGCAATGGAGTCTGTAACGCTAGGGCAGCGGCGTGGCTTGGGCACCATGGGAGATTCCGCGAGGCGCTACGTGGTGCATCTTGACCATGAGAACCACGAAGTGCTTCTCGGCTCGCTCCAAGAGACCTACACCCAAGAGATCTCTTTTGGTAAGTCCAGTTACATTTCCAAGCCACCCATTGCGGGCTCCCGAGTGCTTTGTCAAATGTCTTCACACGGCAAGGCCTGCGAAGGGGAGTTTCGGGGGGATCGGGTGATCTTCGACAACCCGGTAAGAAAAGTCGCTCCCGGTCAAACGATAGTTTTCTACTCGGGATCGCAAGTGCTCGGGGCTGGCGTCGTCGCATGAGATGAGCTGCCTGGTCGAACGGCGAAGCGCTATTGGCGATGATGCGAGGTGTGTTTCAAAGGTCTGGGCGCGTTATTGTGGGCAGGTAACGGGTCGAGGCAAAGCGTGTGGGAAGTTGCTTGGAGTTGTGGTTTGTCTGATACGACCCAGATTGCGGATGGGGACGATCCTCGCCAGAGGATGCGATATCTTGAGTCGGTGATCCGACAGTGGGATTTTGCATACTACGTACTAGACGCGCCGGAGGTAAGTGATTTCGACTACGACCTCGCCTATCGAGAATTAGTGCAGCTCGAAGCGCGATATCCCAAACTCATCGACCGCGATAGCCCGACCCAGCGGGTCTCGGGATTTGCCAGCGATCTTTTCAATCCAGTTACCCATCTCGTACCGATGCAGAGTCTTGATAACGTCTTTTCCGCTGAGGAGCTTGCGGCATGGGCCGAGCGAGCCGCGCGCGGCCTCAGGGCGACCGGCGCCGATCCCAGCTTGAGCGTCGAAGACCTCAACTTTGTCTTCGAACTCAAGATCGATGGGTTGGCGACGGCACTAAGTTATCGCGACGGAGTGCTGGTGCGCGCGGCCACCAGGGGCGACGGCATCGTTGGCGAAGATGTTACCGCAAACGTCTTGACTGTCGAAGCGATCCCTCGTCGACTGGCGGTCGAGGATGCCCCTGCCTCGCTTGAAGTTCGTGGAGAGATCTACATGCCGATCTCGGCTTTTGAGCACCACAATGCTGAAGTCATCGCTGCGGCTGGGGGTGGAGGAGACCTCGCCGAACAGCGTCAGAAGATCTTTGCGAATCCCCGCAACGCCGCGGCGGGATCTCTGAGGCAAAAAGATCCTCGCGTGACCAAAAGCCGCAAGCTCTCCTTTTGGGCCTATCAAGTCGCGAGCGCAGAGGGCAAGGACTTCAAAAGCCATATCGAGTCACTGCGCTACTTGGGGGATTTGGGATTTCCCATCAACCCCAACATTGAGCTTTTGCGTGGCCTCTCCGGAGTCAGGGCGCGGCTCGATAGATGGCTTGTGGATCGCCATAGTCTCGACTACGAGATAGATGGCGCGGTGATCAAGCTAGATTCCTTCGCAGATAGAGAGTCGCTCGGGACCACGTCGCGTGCGCCACGCTGGGCCATCGCCTTCAAGTTCCCTCCCGAGGAAAGAACCACCACCCTGGAGCGCATCCTGGTGTCTATTGGCAAGACTGGGAGGGCAACCCCCTTCGCGCAACTTGCACCGGTAGTAGTGGGAGGATCTGAGGTTGCGTTGGCGACGCTGCACAACTTTGGCCAAGTGGCATTGAAGGACCTCCGCGAAGGTGACGTGGTAGTGGTGCGAAAAGCCGGAGATGTCATCCCAGAGGTGGTGGGGCCGGTGCTTTCGATGCGCTCGGAGTCGCTGGTGCCTTGGCAGCCGCCGCTCGTCTGTCCGGTTTGCGGTGAGCAACTTTATCATGCCGAAGGCGAGGCCGACAGCTACTGTCCGAACTTCGAGTGCCCGGCCCAAGTTGTGGCGCGTATCGTGCATTTTGCTTCGCGCTCCGCCATGGACATCGAAGGCCTTGGCGAGACTACCGTGCAACGATTTTACGATCTGGGCTTGCTAAGATCCGCCGCAGACATCTATTACCTCAAGCGAGAG
>JAKASN010000112.1 GCA_021819025.1 Actinomycetes bacterium
ATTTCCGCCCTGGGCAGCGACGTTACCAAAGTGCTGGAATCTGGAATTACCCGCCTCGATCAAGTCGCCGAGGCCCGCCGCGCCGGCTTCGATGCGATTCTCGTGGGGGAAGCTCTGGTGAGATCGAGAACTCCCCAAGATGGCGCCGCGGCCTTCGTCGCAGCGGGAAGGCTCTAGTTCGGCGATGTTTGTCAAGATTTGCGGGATTACCAACGAGGAGGACGCGCTGCTTAGCGTGGCCCTCGGCGCTGATGCCCTGGGGTTTATCTTTGCCCCGTCTTCGCGGAGAGTGACTCCGTCGGCGGTCGCCGATATCGTGAAGCGCCTACCGAGTGACGTGGCGACGTTTGGGGTGTTTGTCAACGAGGATCCTGACATCGTGGCGCGCATCGTCAATGAGACCGGCCTAACTGGAGCGCAGCTCCACGGCAGTGAGGGTCGCCAAAGTGCCGCTGCGTTGCGGCCCAAGGTGCGTTTTTTGATCAAAGCCGTGGTAGGAGACGCCATGGCAATCTCGTCCTATCTCGACTATCCCGTCGACGCGCTCCTCGTCGACTCCGAACAGCCCGGCTCGGGTAAAGCTTTTGACTGGTCGCTTTTGGACGCCTCGCATCTCAATAAGCGCATTATCCTCGCTGGAGGCCTCAGCGCCAACAATGTTGCCGAAGCTATTCGGGTCACCAAGCCTTGGGGTGTGGACGTCTCGAGCGGGGTCGAGGCAGCTCCGGGCCGCAAGGACCCGGTGGCGCTGCGCGCCTTCATCTCCTTGGCGCAGCGCGCCTTCGCCGAAATTGAAGAACTTAGCAACCTTGACGACGACGAGCGGACCGATGGTCGTCGCGCCTTTAATTGGGAGGAGTACCTTTGAGTGTCAGCAACGCAAGCGATGCCTATCGAGACGGCCTATTCGGGGAGTTCGGAGGGCGCTATGTTCCCGAGTCGCTGATGGCGGCGACTCGCGAACTCGAGGAGCTCTTCTTCGCAGCGTGGGAAGACGCCGACTTTCAGCATCAGTATCGCTCCATCCTCGCCAGTTACGCGGGTCGTCCCACCCCGGTAACTCATTGTGCGAACCTCTCCGCAGACCTTGGTATCGATCTTTATCTCAAGCGCGAGGACCTCACCCACACCGGGAGCCACAAGATCAACAACGTCATCGGCCAAGCCCTCCTCACCAAACGCATGGGAAAGTCTCGCATTATCGCCGAGACTGGTGCTGGACAACACGGAGTCGCCACTGCCACCGCGGCAGCTCTCTTTGGCCTCTCCTGTACGGTCTACATGGGGGCAGTTGACGTTGAGCGCCAAGCCCTGAACGTCTTTCGCATGCGCCTTCTCGGAGCGGAGGTGGTCTCGGTATCATCGGGATCCATGACCCTAAAAGACGCTATTAATGAGGCGATGCGCGAGTGGGTGGCGTCGGTCGACGACACCCACTACTGCATTGGCTCGGTGATGGGACCACACCCCTACCCCCTCATGGTGCGTCAATTCCAGCGCATTATTGGAGAAGAGGCGCGGCCCCAGATGCAAGAGATCGCCGGTTCGGATCCGGACTTTGTGGTGGCTTGCGTGGGCGGTGGCTCCAATGCCGCGGGGACTTTCACCGCTTTTATCGACTCCGACGCCGCGCTGGTGGGAGTTGAGCCCGCTGGTGGCGCAGCGATTGGAAGGGGAACCCCTGGAGTGGTGCATGGAATGCGCTCGAAACTCCTCCAGGACGAGTTTGGCCAAGTTCAGGAGGCGCAGTCCATCTCGGCGGGTCTCGACTATCCTGGCGTGGGCCCTGAGCACTCCTATCTTGCTTCAATCGGCCGTGCCCGCTATGAGGCCGTTGACGACGGCCAAGTCCTGGAAGCTTTCCAGATTCTCGCGCGTCGTGAGGGGATCATCCCCGCTCTGGAGCCCGCGCACGCCATCGCCTATGTCTTGGCTGAAGCGGGAAAGTCGATTCCTGCGGGTTCCAAGGTCCTGGTCACGATGTCGGGTCGCGGCGACAAGGATTCTGAGACCGTGGCCAAGATTCTTGGGGAGGCATAAATGGAAAACACCACTGCTACCCCAAAGAGAGATTTTAGCCTCGAGGAGCACTTGAAGTCGCGACGAGCGAGCGGCGCAAAGCTACTGGTTCCTTACATCACCGCTGGCTACTGCAAAGATTGGCTCGCCACGGTGGCCGCCATTGCGGCGGCAGGCGCCGACGCCATTGAGATCGGGATCCCCTTTTCGGATCCCATCATGGATGGTCCGGTTATCCAAGCGGCCTCCCAAGCCGCGCTGGAGCGCGGCGTGACTCCTGCCTCGGCGATGGCTGAGCTCGCGACCCTCGCGGTACCCGTTCCGCTCGTGGTGATGACCTATTGCAACTTGGCGTTTCACGCAGGCTTTGCGCGCTTTGCCGGTTGGCTCCAAGATGGGGGAGTGACTGGGAGCATCTTTCCCGATCTCCCCATGGAAAACGCTACCGAGTGGTCCGAAGTCGCCGCGGCTCACGATATCGCCAATATCCTCCTCGTCGCCCCCACGACTCCCCCGGCGCGAGCCAAGCGCATCGCAGAGGTTTCGCGAGGCTTTGTCTATGGCGTTGGCCTGATGGGAGTTACCGGGGTTCGCGATTCTCTTGCCCAGAGCGCCTCGATGATTGCGTCATCTCTCAAGGCCCTCACCGAACAGGTCGTCCTCATCGGGGTGGGTATTTCCACGCCCGATCAGGCGCGTGAAGTGGCTGCCCATAGCGACGGCGTGGTAGTGGGTTCCGCGCTGGTGAAGCGACTCAATGAGGGCGAAGGTCCAGACGGTGCCTATGACTTTGTCGCTTCTTTGCGCAGCGCGCTGGACTCTGTGCCCAGGCCGTAGCGGTGTCTTGCGAACTGTGCGATGCTCAAGAGCTAACGCGGTGGTATTACCAAGATGACTTTTGCTTTGTCGCTGAGTGTGAGAGCTGCTCGGTTCCCATGGTGGTACTAAGAGAGCATCGCAGAGAAGTCTCTGCAGCCGAGCGCGAGGTACTATTTGGCCATCTCGAGCAGGTGGCTGAAGAGTTCTTCGGGGACAAGGAGTTCTTCTTCGACGGCCTTCGTCGCCAGATACCCGACCACTTTCATGCCCACGCTCGACCCCGGCCAGTGATGTGGTGGGGTCCCGGTGGTGTTTAGGCGTGGCGCTTGCGCTTGCGTGAGGCGTTTTCCTCCATGCGTTTTCTGATCACTTCGCGACGTTCGCGGAGTTCGCGGTAGCTCACGCTCTCGGTGCCCTCGTCGAGGCCGAGGGAGTTTTTTACCCCCGCGAGATCGACCGGGATTTCACGGAGATCTACCCCAACATCGGCGGCGATGCGCGCTCCGTGTTTGGCCGCGAAGTAGCCCGCCAAATAAGTTATCTCTGCAAAGAGATCGACGTCAGGCGCGAGGCGTCCAATCGAGGAGTCGAGGAAGATCATGTTCTTGATAAAGAGCATCAACTCCTTGGGGAGCTTGGCGCCATAGCCGAGCAAGGCTTTGGTGAGTTCGCGGATCTCGTTGGTGAGTTGTTCGGGGCTCATTTGCGTGGGGTCCATCGAAGGCTTATCCAGCCCGAGATCGGAGATTACCGCATCAATATCGGTGTCAGGCGGGAGTGCCCCCAGGTCGCGCAAGGCTTCGGTCTGCATTCGCACGTCATTTACCGTTCCGCCCATGAGTAACTTAAGGAAGGCGAGGCGCTTGGCTTCGCTAAGTCTTCCCGTGATGCCGTAGTCGAGCAGGGCCACCGTCCCATCGGTGCGAACCAGGAGGTTTCCTCCGTGAAGGTCTCCGTGGAAGATGCCAAAGAGCATTGCCCCTTCCATAAATCCCACCAAGGCGGCACGAAGAACTTTAGAGGTATCGATTCCCCCTTCGCGCATTCCTTGCACATCGTCCCAGGAGAAACCACTCAAGCGCTCCATCACCAGGACGCGCCGCGTCACGTAGCGGCGATGCGGTCGCGGTACCACGATGGAACGCTGGTCGGTCTCAGCGAGAAGGCGCGCCACGTCGAGCATGTTGGCGGCCTCGAGGCGAAAGTCGAGCTCCTCGACGATGGTCTCGGCGAAGAGCTCCACCAGAGCGGGAGGGTTGGCGAGTGCGGTGACCGGAATGCGACCGATTAGCGAGGGTGCGATCCAGCTCATCGCAGCGAGATCCCGGGTGACGAGTTCCGCCACGGTGCTGCGCTGTACTTTTACCACCACCTCTTCGCCGCTGCGAAGTTTCGCGAAGTGTACTTGGGCGATCGAAGCCGCAGCGATGGGGTCAGGATCGAACTCGCTAAAGACCTCTTCGAGTTCGGCTCCTAAGTCGTCCTCCACGGTACGGCGAATGATCGCAAAGGCCTCGGGCTTGACGCGGTCGCGTAGCTCCTTGAACTCTGCTACCAGCTCCTCGGGGAAGATCCCCTCTCCCGAGGAGATAATTTGGCCGAGCTTGACATAGGTGGGGCCGAGGGTCTCGAAGGCCTCCTTGAGGCGGCGCGAGAGTCCAATGCGCGAGGCGGGGTTGCCGCGCGGACGTTCGATGAGTCTCCAGGAGACTAGGGCGCGGCCGAGAGTAAAGCCCACTTTGACCACTCGCGCGGTAGGGGGCAACTTGGAGCGGCGCAGCAATTTGGGCACCCGCGCACGGCTGCGCTCGCGCAGTGGGCCAGTTCCGGGAAGCCAAGCCATCTTGTCGAGTTCAACGGTCCAGGGAGCTTCGTTACTGAAGGCCCCTATCTTGAGATCTGCAGGGGATAAGGATGCTTGAATGGGAGGTTTACTCGTACTCGTGGCCACATCTATCAGGCTAGCAAGGCTGGGGGGATTTGTCGGGGATGGTGATTGCAAGCGCAGCTAGTTGACGTGAGTTGCTGGTCGAACAAAAGACACCCCGGGCGTTTGGCCCGGGGTGTCGAAGTAATCGTGACGGGAAGCTCGTTGGAGTTCGCTCAGGGCTGGTAGCGCGTAAACACCAAGGTGCCGTTGTGTCCGCCGAATCCGAAGGAGTTCGAGATGATAGCTCCTTCGCCGAGCGGGCGAGGCTCGCCGATTACCACGTCGATATCTAGCTCGGGGTCGACGTTCTTGGTATTTGCTGTCGGCGGGATGAGGTTATGTTCAAAGGTCAAACACACCCCCACCGCCTCGAGCGCGCCCGCAGCGCCGAGCCCGTGCCCTAAGGCTCCCTTCATGGAGGTCACCGGAACACTCTTGCTTCCAAATACCTTGGCGATCGCCTCGCCCTCAGAGCGGTCGTTGAGGGGAGTTGAGGTCCCGTGGGCATTGATGTGTGCGACTTGGGCGGCGGAGATTCCCGCGTCCGCGAGAGCAAGTTCCATGCATGCCGCCGCGCCTACTCCGTGGGGCGCCGGCGCGGTGATGTGATGAGCATCGGCGTTAGATCCGGCTCCAGCAACGATGGCGTAGATGTGGGCGCCTCTCGCTAGTGCGTGGGAGAGTTCTTCAAGAACCACCACTGCAGCTCCTTCGGCCATCAAAAAGCCGTCGCGCTCGACGTCGAAGGGGCGGGAGATCCCCGAACTCGACGAGGCGGTCATATTCTCGAATCCAGCCTGGGCAGTCATTGTGGTAGCCACCTCGGCTCCGCCCGCGAGCATGACCGTGGCGCGGCCACTGGAGATTTGCCGCGCCGCGTTCTCGATGGCATGGGTTCCTGCTGCGCAAGCGGTTGAAGTCGTTTGGCAGGTATTGGTAAAGCCAAAGCGCATCGAGATGGTAGCGGCGTTGGAGTTTGCCATCATCATGGGAACCAAAAACGGGGTGACACGGTCAGGACCGCGCTCGTGACAGATCAGCACTTGATTTTCCAGCGAGGTCAGTCCCCCAACTCCGGTTCCCATCCAGACTCCAGCACGAGCCGGGTCTACTTCGAGTTCGCCGGCGTCGTCCATCGCCAGTTGCGCTGCGGCGACGCCAAGTTGGTTGAAGCGGTCGGCGCGGCGCGCCTCTTTGATATTCATGAATTGCGCCGGGTCAAAATCGGTTACCAGGCGCGGCTCAAGATGCTCATTCTTTAGTAGGCCATCCCAGTAAGCGTCTTTGCCGATGCCTATCGACGACACTACGCCAAGTCCGGTTATGGCAACCTGGAAGGGAGAGTCAATTCCCTCTGGGTTGGCATCGGTGTAGACCAATTTCATGCAAGCTTACCTTTTACCAGGTCGAAGGCTCCACCAACGGTATTGACACCCTCGAGTTCCGATTCTTCTACTTTGATATTGAAGGAGTCCTCTAGCTCCATCACCAGTTCGACAATGTCGAGACTGTCCGCATCGAGGTCTTCGGCGAAGTTGGCCTCCATAGTCACCTGCTCCGGGCTTACGCCGAGAACCTTTACTGCGCACTCCTTGAACTGCTCAAAAGCCTTAGCGTCGTCCATCTTCGCAACCTTTTCCTTGATAGTTATTATCCATATTTCCAAGGGTGTCCACATGTTGCGGACGATCCCGATTTTGCCAACCTCAGTTGGCTTTCCACCCGGTCAATGCTAGTTGACCAGCGACACTT
>JAKASN010000113.1 GCA_021819025.1 Actinomycetes bacterium
CGCAGCCTCGCTTTTCGCAGCGGAGTCGATTACCACTACCGAGGCCAAGGCCAAGGCGTTGCGCCCCGTGGCAGAACGCTTGATTACCAAGGCCAAACGCGGCGGATTGCATAACCACCGCCAGATAGTTAGTTACTTGGGCGATAAGGACATGGCGCAGAAGCTTATTGACGACATTGCGGGGCGTTACACCGAGAGACCCGGAGGCTACACCCGCATTCTCAAGAAGGGCCCACGTCAAGGGGACAACGCTCCAATGGCAATTATCGAGCTCGTTTAACTCAGCCGGAACTAGAGGATTCGAGGGGGCAGACTCAGTGTGAGTGCTGCCCCTGACGTGTTTTAGGAGCCACTGCTGGCACATCATTACCAATACCAACCAGTGAGCAACCTGGCACTGACGATTGCCTATGACGGCGGCGAGTTTTCGGGATACGCTCGCCAGTTGGGCCAGTACACCGTCCAGGGGGTGCTTGAGGACGCGCTAGCCAAGCTTTCCGAAGGCGGTTTCCGTACCGCAGTTGCTGGTCGTACCGATCGAGGAGTCCATGCGCTATGTCAAGTGGTGAGCTGTGCTTTCGTTGTTGAGCAGCGCTTAGATCTCGCGAAGTTGGCGCGCTCTTTGGAAAAGATGACACCGCAATCTATCTCGATTGTTTCCATCGTGGCTGTTCCCGCAGAGTTTCATGCGCGTTTTTCCGCGAGCTGGCGGCGTTATCGTTATCTGTTGTCTACTGCGGCCTTCGAGCTTCCTCACTTGCGACGGCTCAGTTGGGCCCTAGGCCCAGAACTTGAGATCTCAGCCATGGCTGGTGCTGCGGAATTGCTCCTTGGCGAGCGGGACTTTGCTACATTTTGTCGTAAGGATCCCGGGGGAGCGACACTGGTGCGCCGCGTCGACGAAGTGGCTTTCGTGAAGCTGGGACGGGATCTCTTTGGCTTTGAGATAGAGGCGAATGCCTTTTGCCACCAGATGGTTCGGGCGGTGGTAGGTTACTTGGTTATGGTGGGCCTCGGCGAGCGAACTCGCGCCGACTTTGGCGTTGCGCTTGGAGCGAGATCGCGGCGATTGGGCGTAAATCTTGCGCCACCAGAGGGGCTCTTTTTGGTAGGGATCGGATATCGCGAGCCTTTTGAAGGGGTTACCGTTCGGCATAGCGACGACTTTCAGATAGTATGGAAGTCCCGTTGCACCGAAGTTGGGTAGTTCATGGCGCGATGCGCCACTATACTGACCATTTGTGTCTTTAGCGACCCGTTTCGGTTTGCTTCATTTTGTTCGTTAAATTTGAAATCAGTGAGATCATGCGCACCTACTCCACAAAGCCTTCAGACCTAGAGAGAAAATGGTTGGTGATTGACGCCGAGGGCATGGTCCTCGGTCGGCTCGCTACGGAGGCCGCTCGGCTGCTTCGCGGCAAGCACAATCCTTTTTTCGTTCCCCATCTCGACACCGGCGACCACGTCATTGTGATCAACGCAGACAAGGTTATTCTTACCTCCAACAAGGCAGCCAGTAAGCTCGCGTATCACCACTCGGGTTATCCGGGCGGTCTTCGTGCTACCAGCTATACAGAGTTACTGGAGACCAAGCCGGCATTTGTGGTTGAGAAAGCCATCAAGGGGATGCTTCCCAAGAATCGTCTCGGGGCGGCTATGTACCGTAAACTCAAGGTTTATGCTGGCCCGACCCATCCACACGCAGCGCAGCTTCCGGTACCTTACGAGGTTCCTGGTGCGAAGCGCTCGGGCAACTAGTCATTTCGGGAGAGTAGAAAATGTCAAAGCCACTGGTCCAGTCCACTGGGCGCCGCAAAAGCGCCGTAGCTAGAGTTCGACTTCGTGCTGGCACGGGGCAGATCACAGTCAACAAGCGTCCATTCGATGAGTACTTTGGGGCCGCAAGCTTGAGACAGCATGCAGTGGAGCCGTTGAAACTTGCCAGTGTGCAGAGCAACTATGACGTAGATGTGACCTTAGATGGCGGCGGAGTGTCCGGACAGGCTGGCGCGCTTCGCCTCGGCTTAGCCCGAGCCATTATGGAGCTCGATCCCGATCTCCGTGCACTGCTCAAGAAGGCAGGTCTTCTCACCCGCGATGCTCGTGAGAAAGAGTCCAAGAAGTACGGACTCAAGAAAGCACGCAAGGCACCACAGTACTCGAAGCGCTAGGGCCATGTTGGAATTTGGCACCGACGGCGTTCGGGGTCGGGCGAATTCGGAGCTAAGCGTCGAATTCGCCCAAAAGCTCGGCCAGAGTGTCGCTGTGGCACTCGGGAGCTCGACCTTTGTGGTAGGTCGAGATACGCGGGTGTCAGGTACCATGCTGGAGGCGGCTTTTGCTGCGGGACTGTGCTCGCAGGGCGCGTCGGTGCTTGATCTGGGCGTGATCCCATCCCCCGGAGTAGCTTTCCTCTGTTCCAAACTGCGTCTTCCCGGCGCAGTAATTTCGGCGTCCCATAATCCTTTTTTCGATAATGGCATCAAGATTATCGGTGCCGCAGGATCCAAGCTTTCCACCGACGTGGAGGCTGAGATCGAGGCTCTGCTGCGTGGAGGTGCTCTGCCGGCGGCTGAGCGCGTGGGAACCATCTCAGGGGCGACTGATCTTGTGGATGATTACGTCAGTTTCCTCTGCGACATCGATCTGGTCGGCTCTCTCTCGGGTATGCGGTTGGTGATCGATTCTGGCCACGGAGCGGCCTCACACTTGGCCCGTCGTGTCTTCGAGAGCTACGGGGCCCAGGTGGTGATGATTCACGACGCTCCCGACGGAACTAATATCAACGCGCAATCTGGGTCGACGCATCTCGGTTCGTTGCAAGAAGCGGTGAAGTTAGAAGTTGCAGACTTGGGCCTTGCCTTCGATGGCGATGCTGATCGAGCTCTCGCGGTAGACGAACAAGGCGCGGTGATCGACGGCGACTACATCATGGCTATCATCGCCAGTTATCTCAAGGCTAAGGGTCAACTTCGACACTCTACCGTTGCGGTGACCGTGATGAGCAATATGGGCCTGGGGATGGCGCTCCGATCCAGAGGCATCTCAGTCATCGAGACTGACGTCGGGGATCGCAATGTCGTGGAAGCTATGGTGCGTCACGACCTCTCCCTTGGAGGAGAACAAAGCGGCCACATCATCATAGCCGAGGTGGCTACCACAGGTGACGGTATCTTGACCGGGCTGGTATTGTGCGCCGCGCTTCGTGCTTCGGGACACAAGGCATCCCAGGCCGCTTCCGTGGCGATGAGTCGCTTCCCACAGGTGCTCGAGAACATCTCATTTCCCGGTGACGCACGGGCGCGTCTCGCCGCAACCGAAGTTGTCGAGGCGATTCGATCTCGGGCAGAGGAACTCGGAGAGGAAGGGCGAATTCTCGTGCGAGCCTCGGGAACTGAGCCGGTGATTCGCGT
This sequence comes from Actinomycetes bacterium, assembly GCA_021819025.1. Lineage (GTDB taxonomy): Bacteria > Actinomycetota > Acidimicrobiia > Acidimicrobiales > Acidimicrobiaceae > Acidithrix. Next base: position 3,414 of record JAKASN010000113.1, read on the forward strand.
AATGGTCGAGGCACGCTCAGCGTCGCTTGCCCGTGACGTCGCCGACGCACTTTGTAAAACCATTCGCGGCTAAGTAGCAGGGTACGGCTCACCGGGCGTTCTAGGCGCTTCGATGCAACGCTTTGGGTCGGCGAAGTTGGGCGGCGTTGGGTTGCACCATGGCGAGCGTAAAAATCTCCCTCTCACACTTAGCAAAAGAGTGCCGCGCGCTCACATCGGTGGAGTCGATGTCCTAGGATTGGCGGGTATCCAATCGTCACGTAACGGAGGGCCGTGTGATAGATGTCGTCGATTCGCTGCTTCGCGGGGTTATTGAGACAGGAGTGGTATCTGCTTCTGGTGCCGAGATAAGTTTTGATCCTCCCACGCGAGACTGGTCAGCGCGCCGTAGTGCCCCCACGGTGAATGTCTACTTGTACGACATCCGCGAGGAGGGAAATCGTCGCACTTCCGGGGTGGTGGAGAATCGGGACGAAGATGGCAAGATCATCCGCCGACAAGTCCCGGTGCGCCATTTCCGTCTCTCCTACCTTCTGACAGCCTGGACTCAGCGACCCGAGGATGAGCATCGGCTCCTCTCGGGGATGTTGGCGCAGTTCCTCAAGACGGGGTTTTTCACACCTGAGCAAGCCGGTGAGCCGTTCGCCTCGACGGGACTGCCCATCATGCTATATGCGGGAGTGCCGCCCACCGACGAGAGGCAAGTTCCCGAAATTTGGTCCTCGCTTGGCCGGGAGTTGAAGCCTTCCATCGACCTTCGCGTGGTGGTTCCGTTCGATCCAGACATAGCATTGCCGCTCGGTCCGCCAGTTGCTCGTCCCCCGGTATTTTCGATCTCCGCTCCAGACATCGGTATCGGCAGGGAAGGTTTCACCGATCGGGAATCTTCTCGCGATGGCGACGGATCCGATCAAGCCGACGCCGTAAAGCCAGAGTCGAAAAAGCGCGGAGCCTTAAAGACCAAGGGCTAACACTAGGTCACTTTGAGTAGTATTGACCGCTCAGGGAGAGATTTCTCAGCTTCAAGGCGATTTGTTGCTGGGAGTTTCATGAGAATTTACCTTCTGTACTTACAATCAGTGCGCTTTTTCCCATTTTGGTTTCGAACTAGGTGTAAATTCTTTTCGTTCGCACTTGAGTGGCGGTGTGCTTGTGCATCTTTGCCCCTTCGATGTTTGAACGATCACGTATTAGGTCAATTATTTGGGGGTTTGGATTGCCGAGTTATCTCTCTCCTGGAGTGTATGTCGAGGAAGTTCCTTCAGGGTCGCGGCCCATTGAGGGAGTAGGCACTGCGGTTGCCGCCTTCGTAGGCTTCGCTCAACGAGGTCCGTTGAATAAGCCTACGCTCATCGCCAACTGGAGCCAGTTCGTGGCGACATTCGGCGAATTCATGGCTGGGTCCTATCTTGCACATTCCGTCTACGGGTACTTCTCCAATGGTGGCGGTGTCTGTTACATCGTGCGTATCGGCGCCGAAGCCGCCGAAGCTCCGGCTCGCGCGGAGTTGATGTCGGGAGGTGAGCAAAAGGTCGGCGCCTTGACGGTGGCAGCTGTCGCAGCAGGCGATGCGGGCAACTCCATAACCGTGGAGGTTGTCGATCCTAGCGACGCCACTGCAACCGACTCGTTCAACTTGGTGGTGAAACGCGACTCCAAGGTCGAAGAGACTTTCGAGAACGTTACCTTGAAGCGCGGAAAGCAGAATGTAGCCACCATTGTCAATGCTCAATCAAAGCTCATCAAACTGCTTGAAGCGACTGCGGGCGTTGAGACTGTCGCGCGCGGCGCGGTTTCATTGAGCGGTGGCGGCGCGAGCAAGCCAAGCGCTGTTACCTCCTCGGACTACGTCGGAGACCCTGCGGCTCGCACCGGGTTCGGTGGCCTGGAAGCCATCGACGAAGTGACCATGGTGTCAGCTCCAGATCTTATGGCCGCTCTGCAGGCGGGCATGATCGATCTTGAGGCGGTCAAGACGGTGCAGACCGCGATGATCAACCACTGCGAACTCATGGGTGACCGCATGGCGATTTTGGACACCCCGCCAACAATGAACGTTCAGCAGGTCAAGGATTGGCGCGTCAATACCACCGGATACGACTCCAAATATGCCACTTTATATTGGCCCTGGGTCAAAGTTCTCGATCCTCCCACTGGCAAGAATGTCATGATTCCGCCCAGCGGACTCATCGCCGGGGTATGGAGCCGAAATGACGACACTCGTGGGGTCCACAAGGCACCGGCCAACGAAGTAGTCCGCGGAGTTGTGGATATCGAGCTCAATATCTCCAAGGTTGAGCACGATCTTCTCAACCCGGTGGGGATCAACGTTGTTCGGTCCTTCCCGGGCAAAGGAATAAAGGTCTGGGGAGCACGCACTCTCTCCTCGGATGCTTCTTGGCGCTATGTCAACGTAAGGAGACTCTTCAACTACCTTGAGAAGTCAGTCCTCAACGGCACCGACTGGGTGGTGTTTGAACCCAATGATCCTGCACTTTGGGCGCGGATCCGCCGCACCATCGCAGCGTTTCTCGTCAACGAATGGCGCAAGGGCGCACTGTTTGGCTATACCGCGGACCAGGCATTTTATGTCAAGTGCGATGATGAGACTAATCCGGCCGAGTCGATCGACGCCGGCCAGGTGGTATGTGAGATTGGTATTGCGCCGGTCAAGCCCGCCGAGTTTGTAATTTTCCGTCTGTCCCAGTTCTCTGGCGGCACTTCGCTTGTCGCCGAATAGTCGGCTGACAAAGCAGAGGAGGTTTTAGTTTTATGGCGTTTGCAGATTACGACACCGGGGTAGCTTGGTCGTTTGGCCTAGAGATCGACGGAATCGAGATAAAGGATATCCAAGAAGTATCCGGCCTCAAGCTTGAGGTCGACGATATCGAGATGAAGGCGAATACTCCCGCGGGCCAGATGGTGATCAAGAAGCTTCCCGGGCGCAAGAAAGCCGGCGAAGTCACCTTGACTCGAGGCATGACCCATAACAAGTCATGGTCGGACTGGATCAAGAAGGTGTTCGAGGGCGACATGGTGGGTGCCCGCAAGGGTGGC
>JAKASN010000114.1:0-4680 GCA_021819025.1 Actinomycetes bacterium
ATCTCACGCAGCTGGTAGTTGCACCGTTTTCCAAGTTTGTGATGTATATCGTGGTTCCCCTCGGGGCCATCAGGCTGGCACACGTCCCGGGATAAGTCTGATACCACGACGCGATGCCTGTCGCGGTGCGCCGAACAACTGGTGCCACGGTCGTGGCAACGGGTATCGCAACTGGCGCAAGATGCGTCGGTTTGATCAAGTGCATCGCGCTCTGTAGCTGATAAATAATCATCGCTCCAACCGGCGCAACGGAGACCGATGGCGAAAGTACCGCACTAAGGCCCGGGCTCAACCCTTGCAGCATTCCACCTGAGGCAACGTTATCGGAGTTTGCTGCAGCAAGCTGCTGCCGTCTCGGTCCGCTAAGATAATATTCCCCTTGTGGCGCCGCCACGGCCATGGGGGCCGCGTGGTACTGCAGGGTTACGCTCGTCAATTCACCGGGTGGAAAAGAGACAGCGGGGGATAGATTTGCTTGGAGAAGTGGTAATGACAGTAGTGACGCGCTGAAACTCAGTGGCATAACGAACTTACTTCTCCAGAAGCTATGAATGGACAAGGGAAACCTTTCTCGCGTCCAATATTGCTCTCTGGATTGAGGGTATCGTGGTGTTCTTTGTTTGTTCAGGTCGCTTTCTGAAGGGCTCAATCCTCTGTTGGATTGAGCGGATGTTGAGGCCGAATTAGGCGCTGAAGCGCCAAACTTTACAACCTAAGTCGTCCCCGCTACCCCCATGGCAACGGATGCGAGCGGATTCGACATACCGCCCTCGGTGCCACAGACGTGCCGAACTTGAACTCCAAGTTACCGGGACTAGAACATATTATAAGGCGCAGCTAAGGAAGCTGCTATCTTCCATAATCTTGTATTATGAACAGGACATATATCGGGACGGGCAACCAAGTTCGCTAAATGCCAAAAGCTCTGATCGTATTGGCAAACGTCGCATCGGCAACGCTTTCGTAGTCTATCCCCTTTAGATCGGCAATAAATTCTCCGACCAATTTGACGTATTGTGGGAGGTTCCTCTGGCCGCGGAACGGTACCGGAGTCAGGTATGGGGAATCCGTCTCCACCAAGAGACGAGAAAGCGGGCACTTCTTGGCGGCGGCGGCATTCTCCTGGGATTTTTTGAAAGTTACGATTCCAGAAAACGACACTACCGAGTCAAATTCAAGACACTTATCCAGCTCTTCCGGTCCGCCAGTGAAACAATGAAAAACGAGTTTCGTATCCGCGTGATCTGCCAAGATGGCAAAGGTATCATCCCAGGCATCACGAGTGTGAATAACCAACGGCAGCGAGGTCGAATTAGCAAGTTCTATCTGCCGGATAAAGATCTCGCGCTGGGACCCGTGGTCGGAATAGTCGTAAAAATAGTCCAAGCCGCACTCGCCGATTCCCTTGAGGATTTCACGCGACGACGTCCTGACAACTTTCTCGAACTTTTCGTAGTCGCCTTTTAGAGCCTCGGTCGCGTCATGTGGGTGAATCCCCCCAGTTGTCACCAGGCTAAAGTCGCGAAATTCAAGACGAAGTTCTTCAGCAACCTCTAGCGCAAGTTGCGTGGTGGCCAAGGTCGTGCCAACCAGCACAGCCCCACCAAGACCATTCGCAATGCCCAGGGCCAGGGTTGAAGCAGGATCGGGATCTTCCTGGATATGGCAGTGGGAGTCAAACCATAGCGAGCCTTCGCTAGGCATTTATCGGCCTCAGGCGTGGAAACAGCGGAGGGGCTTTGGAAATTGATACTCCACCACCATAAAGACCAACCTCAAGAGAGTCCGCATACGGAATCGAGAGCGATGCCCCATCGATTCCGATCGCCTGCAAGATTCTCGGGGCCGAGTCCACCAAAACGGGAGAGACCAGAAACGCCACGAGCCTTAGAATCTCCAGTGCGTCTCCAAGGATCTCGCCGATCTCCCTGGTATCTTCAACTTTCCAGGGTGCGCGCTCTTCAAGGATCGAATTTGTCATTCGAACCAAAGATTGCACCTCCTCCAACGCTTGCGCGCTGGCAAATGCACCCCATGCCCGCGACGCGCGCCCCACATGTTCGCGCACCTTGGCGAAGTCCAAAACTCTTCCCGTCGCTGGCGGCGCTTGGCCTTGCAATGACTTTTCGACGATGTTGGTAACGCGCGACAGAAGGTTACCGATGTTGTTGGCAAGGTCGACATTGTAGCGGTTCTCTAGGGCTTCTATGGAAAAATCACCATCGGCACCAAGTGCATGCTCGCGCAACAGATAGTAACGCACCGTATCTGATCCATATCTGCCCACGAGTTCAATCGGATCGACGCCGTTACCGCCGGACTTTGCCATCTTCGCACCTTCAACCAACAGCCATCCATGGACAAGTACCTTGGTAGGCGGCTTCAGACCCGCTGCCATGCACATCGCCGGCCACCACACACAGTGGAAGCGGATGATATCCTTTCCGATCAAGTGATGGGAGTGCTGCCAGAAGCGCTGGTAGCCAGGCGCGTCGTATCCGATACCGGTGAGGTAGTTGATCAGCGCGTCGAACCACACGTAACACACGTGCCGCTCATCCCAAGGAATGGGTATGCCCCAGGAGATCGAGGTGCGCGAAATGGAGATGTCGTCGAGTCCGCCCGTTATGAACGAAAGCGCCTCATTGCGGCGAAAGTCCGGGAAGACGGCTTCGGGATCCTCGTTATACCACTCGATGAGCCTCTCCCTGAAGGCAGAAAGTCGGAAAAAGTAATTCTCTTCTTCCATTTGTGTCAGGGCGATGCGGTGTACCGGGCAAAGACCGTCGACGATATCGCCCGGGGAGTAGTAGGCCTCGCACGAGACGCAGTAGCTTCCGGTATAGGTTCCAAGGTAGATATAACCATTGTCGTAAAGAGCTTGAAGAAACTTCTGTACCGCGACCTCGTGGCGCTTTTCGGTAGTTCGGATAAAGTCGTCGTAGGCAATGCCGAGCTTCACCCACGCGTCCTTGAAGCGTTGCGCGTACAGGTCGGTCCAGTCCTTGACGCTCATTGACGCCCGGGTCGCCGAGTCGGCGACTTTCTGGCCGTGTTCATCGGTACCAGTGAGAAAATACACCTCATCGCCGATGCCACGGTGCCAGCGAGCAAAGGCATCCGCGTTTATCATCGAATAGGCGTGGCCAAGGTGGGGTACGTCATTCACGTAATAGATAGGCGTGGAAATAAAAAACTCGGTCACTGGCGATCCTCGGTGCAATGTTTACTAAAAAGAGATTAGGCCCCCGAGAGTTTTTTCGAGGTAAGGTTCTCATCCCTGTGAAGGGTGCGAAAAACTCTTTGGGTCAGAGGGGTCTCGACGTCAGACCTCCAAGAGCCTCGTAAACATCCGAACGCGGCAAACCAGTGAGAGCGGCAATCCTTTTCGCCCGCTCGCTCCGCGTCGCACTACTATCCGCACAAAGAGCCACGACTTGCTTGAAAAGGGAGTCATCGACAGCCTCAGCGGCATGCAAGGATGAAGCGGGTACCACCAAGACATATTCGCCTTTGGGAACCTCGACGCGGGGATGCCCAAGGAGCTCGGCCAAGGTTCCTTCCATGCGATCCTCGTAAATCTTCGTAATTTCGCGACAGATCACTGCACTGGCATCGAATCCTAGGAGTTCGGCCAAGCCACCAAGAACCTTGGAGATATCGTGGGGCGCCAGGTAACCAACCAACGCGGCATTCACCCCTGCGGCGGCCGAGACATAGCCCTCGAGCCAGCTTCGATTGCTTCGCATAAAACCCATAAAGAGGTAGGGGCCTTCCACCACGCCCGAGAGGGCTACCGCCGCAGACTCCGCGGTAGGACCTGGAACAACTACCACACGGTAGCCGGCCGCGACTACAGCCCGAACGAGATGCGATCCCGGGTCTGAGACACTGGGCATTCCCGCATCGGTAACCAAGGCGACACTGCGGCCCAAACCTAGTTGTGCCAAGACATCCTGGGTACTCTTGAAGTGCGTATGCTCGCTATAGCGACTAACGACCTTGTTGAAGATCTCCAAGTGACTTAAGAGCATCCGAGATTTTCGGGTGTCTTCGGCGTAGATTATTGCAACTTCGCCGAGAACCCTTGTAGCGCGTCGGGTAATATCCTCGAGATTCCCGATCGGGGTTCCCACCAGATAAAGCATCGCTTCGTCGCTAACGCCATTAGAGCTTGATTTCAAGTTGGTCCCCGACGTGTAGGTCGAAATTAGATACAATTCGAGCGGGCACCATGACAATCGCACCCGATTTCAACACCAACCCGCCGAAGCGGTTGGGACGGAGGCTTCGCAGCGCAACCACAAACATCTGAGCATCACATACTACGATCACGACCGGAGTTCGGCAAAAAAAAGAGTGCACGAGGTGCCTCTTCATCATCACCACCGACTGGTCCTCATCATCCATGCGCCGGATTTGCGACCACGGAGCCAGATGCCTCTCGGGAGGAATCACCGCCGCCGACGAGAGCACGGTGGCATCTTTGAGAAGCCAACTCACTGCAGCTCACCAAAGCCATGGGCCGCTGCGGAGTGAACCGGGCTATTTGCTAACGTTGAAGCGGATCTCCAAAACATCACCATCGAGGACTTCATATTCCTTCCCCTCGAGACGAAGCTTACCAACGGCTTTCGCGGCATTCCAAGAACCCAGTGCTATGAGTTCGTCCCAGTGGAT
>JAKASN010000114.1:4690-6441 GCA_021819025.1 Actinomycetes bacterium
CTACTTCGGCCCGGATAAACCCCCGTTGTAGATCGGAGTGGATGACCCCGGCACACTCGGGTGCCTTGGCACCCGCTCGAAAGGTCCAAGCACGTGACTCCTTGTCGCCAGTTGTGAAGAAGGTGCGCCTCCCGAGAAGGTGATATGCGGCCTGGGCTACCCTCGCGAGCGCCCCTTCTCCCAGCTCAAGTCCGGCAAGCATTTCGGCACGTCCTTCAGAGTCCATTCGGGCAAGTTCCGCCTCGAGCTCGACTGAGACGCAAATCGCCTGCTGGTTCGCGCCTAACGCCTCAGAAACTTCACTTGCGATTTCGTCTGCCTCTGCGAGTTGCTCCTCGCCAATATTTACCACCGCGAAAACTGGCTTATTGGTGAGCAAGAAGGCATTTCGAAGGTTACCCACCACCTCGGCCGGCAACCCCGAGCGGTAAATTGGAGTACCTTCGCCAAGTACTTTTAGTGCCACCTCAAGCGCTTCCACCTCCTCTGCAGCGGACTTATCTACCCGGGCGGTCCTCCGTCGACGGTCAAGATGCGCCTCGCAGGTGGCGTGATCGGCCATTACAAGCTCAAGTTCGAGTACTGCGAGTGCATCTAGGGGGTCGGTGTCCCCGCTGACATTGTCGTCATGAAAAGCCCTCACCACCAAACACAGCGCATCCATCTCTCTGACCCCAGCCAGGAAACGATTTCCCAAGCCCTCTCCGCTCGAAGACCCGGCGACAAGACCAGCTATGTCGGTAAACTCCACATGCGCTGCAACCACTTTGCGACTAGCAGAGATCTTCGCTAGCGCGTCGAGTCGCGAATCTGCGACGATCGCCACCCCGGTCACACTCTCGGTGGTGGAAAACGGATGAGCTGCGACCATCGCCGACCCGTTGGTCAGCGCATTAAAGAGCGCGGATTTGCCTGAATTGGCCAAACCGACCAGACCTATACGTTCCACAAACTGGCTCTTCCTGTCAAAAACTCGGCTTCCCACAAAGGAAGATGGCGATTCCCCAGCGAGCAAAGCGATGCCAGGGATCAACATTAATCTAGGGCCAACCCAACAAGCACGCCACAGGCAATGAGAGATGCAACGCTCCGGGGCCGCCCTCAGCGACCGGGCTGGGTCACCATCAATAACAGCGCGATGCTAGCAAGCACATCCACCACCACACTTCTGCGCATCATCAATGCCGCTAAGTTGCGGACGGCCTTGGCATCGACCTCTTGGTCTTCGGTGAGCGACTCACGAATTCTGCGCTCGAGTGGCCAGACCCCGAGTATCACAAAGGCCAGCAAAACCAAGTAGTCCGCTACTGCAATTCTCAGCCACAGGTACCCGAGGAATGCCGATCGGTTGGAGTTGAGCGCGAGCAGGAGTAGCCCAAGTACACCCGCGACAACTACCATTACACGCGCAACAGTGCGCTTGGAGAGAAAAAAACGTCTTGACTCCTCTGGATCCACAGAGTCGAGACGTGTTGCATAAAAGCCACCCAAGCCAATCGATCCGAACCCTATTAGCGCCGCTCCGGCGTGCACGAGAAGAAGCACTACGTAGAGCGGCTGGTTAGGATTCAAACACTGCCATTCCGCCTCGGGCGACTCGCAAACCGGCCGCTCCCTCACTCATCGTCGCACCAGCCTTCGATAAGTTACCCCCAGAGCCTTTGCCGCACACTGAACCTCTTCAACGCTGTTGGAAGGAGAGAAGGAAAACCTCAAGGCGCCCTTGGCGCGACGTGGTTCAATACCCATAG
>JAKASN010000115.1 GCA_021819025.1 Actinomycetes bacterium
ATCCCCAGTTCAAGACAATATCTTTCCACTGCTCGCGCAAGAGGATGGCGAGTACCCGATTCAGCGCTCGCCGCCTTGCGGAGCAAATCCTCCTGAGTGGTCCCTTCGGTCAGGTAAATACTCTCGATCTCCATGGTTCCGGTGGTCACCGTGCCCGTCTTATCAAGCACAACGGTATCTACCTGCTCAGCTGATTCCAGAGCTTCTGGACCCCGAATGAGAATTCCCAGCTGAGCAGCACGGCCGGTTCCGACCAGGATCGCCATCGGAGTGGCGAGTCCCATGGCGCAAGGACAAGCGATGATCATAACTGCGACTGCAGCGGTAAATGCCATCTGGGCACTATCGCCGAGGGCAAGACGCACCAACGCCGTTCCGAGGCTCGCCATGATGACGGCGGGCACGAAAACCGAGGAAACTCTATCAACGAGGTGCTGAACCGAGGCTTTCTTCGCCTGAGCCTCCGAAACGATCCTGGCAAGCTGCGCAATAGCGGTATCCGAACCCACCCGCGTCGCGCGAACCACTAGCCTCCCGTCCAGGTCGACTGACCCGCCCACCACCTCATCACCTACTCCAAATCGACGCGGGAGCGACTCGCCTGTCAAAAGTGAAAGGTCTATGTTTGCGTCGCCCTCCTCGACGATGCCATCGGTTCCAATTTTGTCCCCAGCACGAACCAAAAAACGGTCTCCAACTTCAAGGGCCCGCGAATTGGTCGAGGTGACATTCCCGCTGCCATCCAGCAAAAGCACCTCCACTGATCCACCCGCGGCAAGATCGGAAATCGCGCTACCGGATCTGCGCTTACCCTTTGCTTCCAAAAAGCGCCCTAAAAGGATGACCGCGACAACGACCGAAGCGGTCTCGAGATAGATATCGGGATGCATCCGATTTGTCGCTCCGGTCAACGAGAAGCTCATTTTGAAACCGGGATCTCCCGCCGATGCGAAAAAAAGCGCGTAGATCGACCACCCGTAGGCCGCCAACGACCCCATCGAGATCAAGGTGTCCATTGAAAACGCCAAATGTCGCAAGTTTGCCCACGCTGCTTTATGGAATGGCAGGCCTCCCCAGATGACCACCGGAGACGCCATGGCAAACGAGAGCCACTGCCAGTTGCGGAACTCTAACTGAGGGATCATGGAAAGCAACAGCACCGGCAAGGCAAGCGAGGCGGAAAATATCAGACGGTTGCGCAGATCCGTCACCGGATCAGCAGCGGCGATGTGGGGCGACTCTTGGCCGGCTGGTGCTGGCGCCACCTCAGAGATGACTTCCGCGCTGTAACCAATCGATGAGACCGCTTCCAAGAGATCATGGGGAGAAAGTTGCTCGGGATCGAAGCTTACCGAGGCTTTTTCAGTAGCAAAGTTCACCGTCGCGGTGGCGCCGGGAAGCTTGTTGAGCTTCTTCTCGATGCGTGACGCGCAGGTAGCGCAAGTCATTCCGGTGAGTTCAAGATCCACGTGACCAAGTTCTCTTGGGAAAGGAGAGATCAGCTCCTGGGTCTCGGTTTTGCCTTCGGTCATAGCCCTGCTCCTTTAGGAGACAGCCACCGCTTCGTAACCAGCCTCGTCAACGGCGGCAAATACTTGCTCATCGCTGATCTCTGCTCCAGAAACTGTCACAAGCTTGGTATCCAGGTTGACGTCAAAAGCTTCTACTCCGTCCAACTTGGCGAGCTCTTCGGAGACCGCATGGACACAATGCGCACACGTCATGCCGTCGACTCGATAAGTCTTTGTAGTCATAATCTTCTCCATTGTCATGTAATACCCTACCCCCCCATAGTATAATCTTCTTCAGGGTGGCGCAAATGCCATCAGAAGAGACCGAGGATCCGTGCAAGAGAACAATGCGCATCTGCCTGACGAGGCCAACCATCCGAGTCGGGGCTACAGTGATTCGAAGGAAGCTCTGCTGAGCCGACTTGCAAAGATCGAGGGCCAGATACGGGGAGTCGCCAAAATGGTGGACTCTGATCGATATTGCATCGACATCATCACGCAGATTTCGGCGATACAAGGGGCAATTGGAAAAGTAGAGCTGACCTTGCTTGAGGGACATGTGCGGCACTGCCTCCTTGGACACGGGGGCGGACCCGACACTCCGGAGGAGCAAACCGCGGAAGTGATGCAGGTGGTCGCTCGGATGATGTCGAAGTGACCTGACCCGGCACGGGAATATCTAGCTCAGCAGAACAAGGCCTTCAGAAGCCCGCTTGGCATGGTAAGAAGATCTCGTATTGGGAGATGACTCGACATGGTGAATCCCAAGGCTCTCTCCATAGGTTTTAAGGTGCGCAAACTCCTTGGGAACGTACCATTTCGCCACCGGAAGATGCTTCCGGGTGGGCCTAAGGTATTGACCGATGGTGACTATGTCGACACCTACCGCTGCAAGGTCTCTCAAGGTTGCTTCAAGTTCTGAAATCGTCTCGCCCATGCCAACGATGATCCCACTCTTGACGACCAGGCCGGCGTCCTTGGCACCGGACAGTACCCGCAAGCTACGCGAGTACGAGGCTTGCGGACGAACTGCCCGCTGAAGGCGCAAAACGGTTTCAACATTGTGATTCAAGATTTCGGGGCGAGCGGCATAAATTGCCCCCAGTGCAGCCTCGCTGCCTTTGCAATCCGAGATGAGAACCTCGATTCCGACCCCAGGTGTCGTGTCTCGGATCGCCTTTATGCACTCCACAAAGCCACTCGCGCCGCCGTCTTCGAGATCGTCGCGCGCCACGGCGGTTATCACCGCAAACTCGAGACCCATATCCCGAACGGCGCGCGCTACCCGCATTGGCTCTGTTGGATCAATTGGTCGGGGTCTTTCGGTCTTCACCAGGCAAAAACCGCACGAGCGCGTGCAGTCCTCACCGTTGATCATAAATGTGGCAGTGCCCTGACTCCAGCATTCGAAAATGTTGGGACACCCGGCTTCCTCGCATACGGTTACAAGATTCAATGAACGCATGGTCTTCTTGAGATCCTGGTAACCGTCCCCCATGTATGAGCGGAGCTTCACCCACTCAGGCTTGCTCGCAGAGATCGAGATTCCCGCGGCAGTAGAAACTCCCGCACTTGCAAGACGCCGATCGAGCGAGCGTGGATCCGCCAAATTAGATTCTGGAACATGCTTGACAACTTCTAAGTCATCCGATCCGGTATCCTTGGCAGCTAGGTACCCCGACGTTGACGAAGCTGCAAAAAACGTCGCGCGCGCAAAACCAAACACTCGAGGTGCAAGCTCTGAAACTGTGGCCACCACGTCTTCCACGGTGGCTCCTGAACCCTCTCGCTCCATCGAGGTCACCTCGAACTCGGAAATGCCACAAGGAACGATGTTGGCGAACATCGAAAGGTCGGTACGCACATTCAACGCAAATCCGTGCATCGATCTCCCCCGAGAAAGTCGCACCCCGATCGCGGCGATCTTACGGAGTGCGCCATCGGCTGAGACCGTCCACACTCCCGGATATCCCACATTGCGTTGGGCTGCGATCTGGTACCGGGCCAAGGCCCTGATTAAGAGTTCCTCAATTTTGGCGACGAATTCTGGGGTGGCATTGCTCTTCAATGGCACATCCATGATCGGATAGCCAACGAGCTGCCCTGGGCCGTGATAAGTTACGTCACCGCCGCGGTCGACTCGCACCATTTCGGCACCAACCGTAGCCGGGTCGACCAGAATATGGCTCAACTCAGTACGGACCCCGAGGGTGAAGACATGGTTGTGCTCTAGGAGAAGCAAGTGCTGGGAGGTGCCTTCGAAAAGCCGGTGCTGAAGTACGTAGGCATCTCTATAGGCGACTTTCCCCAGCCATCTGGTCTCTAGCACGGATTTCTCCTTTTAGCCCATTAAGAGCCGGCCGTTCTCATACTCCATCGACTTCTTGGGTCTCGGAATGGCCAGAAGAGGTCGATATCGTGGTCTCGGCAAGTCATCTAATCACGCGATGACTTGCCGAGATGCTCCCACTAGAACTCTTGCGACCAGTTCCAGGTTTCGATAATCTCCTTCATGCGCGCCAAGAACGCCGCCGCGTACGCCCCGTCGATCACGCGATGATCGAAAGTAAGCGCAAGCACTCCTACAGAGTGAATCGTGATGCTCTCGCTACCATCAGGCAATGAAATCGCAACCGGCTTGCGTTTAATGCCGTCGGTGGAAAGGATCGCCACCTGAGGCTGGTTGATAATCGGCGCGGTAATGAAAGTTCCGTACGGGCCAGGATTGGTAATGGTAAAAGTACCACCGGCAAGCTCGTCAGCGCTCAGGCGCTTCGATCGTGCACGGGTAGCCAAATCCCGGATATCACGGGCAAGCCCCTTGAGACGCTTCTGATCCGCTTCACGGATGACGGGTGCAATCAATCCTTCGAGGTCAAGGTCGACCGCGATGGCAAGATTGAGGTCTCTGTGAACGATAAGGGCGTCGTCGCCTACCGACGCGTTGAGATGCGTGAAGGTCCGCAATGCCTCGACTGTCGCTCGGGCAATAAACGGCAGGTACGTGAGAGAGAACCCCTCCTCTCTCGCAAAGGACTCCTTAAGAGCATGGCGCACGCGTTCCACAGACTCGAAGTCAACTTCGATCGCGACCAATGTGTGAGCAGACGTGGCCTTGGATCGCACCATGTGTTCTGCGGTGCGGCGGCGGATGTTGTTGAAAGGAACAACCTCGTCCCTCGCCGATGGCGATACGGGGGCGTAAGCCTCCGCACGAACGGTGGGTTGCAAGACTGGTGACGTCGTTGCAGGGGTCGTTGGGGTGCTGGGTGCGCTAGGCGCGGCCACGGACACCTGCGGGGCTGGGGTTGGAGGTGTCGACGGCGAACTCGCTGCTGCGCGCATTTCGCCCTGTGCACGGTGATCCAGATAATCGAGCACATCCGATCGAGTTATGCGTCCACCAGCACCGGTACCGGCAATATCGGCCGGGTTAATTCCGTTCTCATCGATGAGCCTACGAACCACTGGGGAAAGCACTAGCGGCTCGCCGCCTGCCCCCGTAGGTACCGAGGCTGACGGCGTGTACGTCGGGGCTGGAGCTGGAGCTGGTGCAGGTGCCGGAGCTGGTGCTGGTGCAGGTGCCGGAGCCGGAGCTGGCGCTGGTGCCGGAGCTGGTGCTGGTGCAGGTGCCGGAGCCGGAGCTGGCGCTGGTGCAGGTGCCGGTGCTGGTGCTGGTGCTGGTGCTGGAGCCGGAGCTGGCGCAGGTGCCGGAGCTGGTGCTGGTGCTGGTGCAGGTGCCGGAGCCGGAGCTGGCGCTGGTGCAGGTGCCGGAGCCGGTGCATTCAGTGAGTCTGATATCGTCGCTAGCACCGTCCCGACGGCGACGGTATCGCCTTCTTCGGCGAGTATCTGGGTTAGATAACCCGTCGCAGTCGACGGCACCTCCGAGTCGACTTTGTCAGTCGAAACCTCGAATAAAACCTCGTCAATGGCAACCTTCTCGCCGACCTTTTTGAGCCACTTGGTAATGGTACCTTCCGTAACCGTCTCACCGAGTTGTGGCATAACGATGTCAGCCAACGTGAAGTCCCCTTCCTGCTAAAGCAATTACTGTCTCTCCGAACGACTCTGAAAGCGTTGGGTGGGGTTGAATAAACTCCGCGACCTCTTCCGCGGTCGCTTCCCAGTTGACCGCGAGATAACCCATTCCGAGCTGTTCGGTTACCCACGGACCCGCCATATGGACTCCTAAAATGCGTCCTGCGGTTCCGTCGGCACGCTTCTCCGCGACCACCTTCACCAACCCCTCAGTCTCCCCAATGATACGGGCTCTGGAATTTCCTCCGAAGGGATCTTTTTTCACCACAACTTCATACCCAGCCGCCCGCGCAGCATCCTCGGTTAGTCCCGCAAACGCCACCTCGGGGTGAGTGTAGATACACCAAGGAACCTTTTGATAGTCGACCGGAGTTGTCCTCTCGCCCAGAATCGATTTTATCGCCACGATAGCCTCCGCAAAGCCAACGTGCGCGAGTTGGGGCGTCGCCACCAAGTCCCCTATCGCGTAAACACCGGTCTCCGAGGTTTTCATATAGGGATCGACTTCAACAAAGCCTCGCGCGTCCAATTTCACTTTTGACTCAGATGCGAGGAGGGCGTCAGAATATGGCCGACGACCCACAGACACGATGACTGCATCCACCGAGACGCTTTGCCCATCACCGAAATTAACCGTCGTTCCCTCGCCATTGCGCACGTGCCCATGCACAGCCACCCCGGTAAACATGGCGATACCGCGCTTGCGGAATGATCTCACCACGATGTCTGCGGCATCTTTGTCGCATCCGGCGAGCAAGGACGGCAGCGCCTCAAGCAGTGTCACCTGCACGCCGAGATCTGACATCATCGATGCAAATTCACATCCGATTGCCCCGCCCCCAATTACCGCGACGCTACCAGGCAACGAAGTGAGCGAGAGCAC
The DNA here is from genome assembly GCA_021819025.1 of Actinomycetes bacterium. Lineage (GTDB taxonomy): Bacteria > Actinomycetota > Acidimicrobiia > Acidimicrobiales > Acidimicrobiaceae > Acidithrix. The sequence goes on from JAKASN010000115.1 coordinate 6,436, forward strand.
T
>JAKASN010000116.1 GCA_021819025.1 Actinomycetes bacterium
ATTTCGGCAAAACAGCCGAGTTGGTTCGTACCGCAGGCGCAAAAAGCCACCTCGAAGCACTGGTATTTTCAATCGTGCGCTATTTAGTCGCAATGGATATCCTGCTCGTTGTAGCAATAATCGCCTACGCAAGATTGAACGCTTTGCCACTGGCCGAGGTGCTTCCATTTGCTTTGATATTGCTCGTCGCCTCCGTTCCGGTTGCTCTGCCAGCCACCTTTACCCTCGCCACTGCGCTCGCGTCTCTGGGCCTTGTCCAGCGAGGAGTACTTGTCACGCGCCTTGGAGCCATTGAGGAGGCCGCCGCGATGAGTGTTATTTGCAGCGACAAGACGGGCACCCTTACCCAGAATCGCCTCACCCTGACCGCTACGCAACCGTGGCCCGGACACTCCGAAGACGAACTGCTCCAAATGGCCGCTGTTGCAAGCGACGCAGCGACGCAGGATCCCATCGATATTGCCATTCTTGCCGCTGCAAATGACCATGCCATCACCCAAGAGAGCCGCATCGATTTCATCCCCTTCGACCCTTCGTCAAAGCGGTCGGAGGCGCATTTTATCAGAGGAAGCACCACCTGGCATACCCTGAAAGGAGCCCCGCAGGTAGTCGCGGCGATCTCGTTTTGTCAAGATAGCCAGGAGACCACGGAGCGCCTCGCTGCTTCAGGTGCCAGGGTTATCGGCGTCGCAGCTGGACCAAAAGGCTCCGAGACCTTTCTTGGGCTGATCGCGCTGTCGGATCCCATTCGTCCTGATGCTCCAGAGGTACTCGGTAAACTTCTCGACCTTGGGATACAAGTCCGCATGGTAACCGGCGACACCGCTGCTACCGCGGCAAGCGTCGCAAAAGCACTCGGTCTTGCTGGGGCGGTCTGCACCGAGAGACCGCTCGACCCTGGTTGCGCGATCTATGCTGGGGTCTTCCCAGAAGATAAGTTCGAACTCGTCAAGACGCTGCAAGATTCCGGACACGTGGTAGGGATGACCGGAGATGGAGTAAACGACGCACCAGCACTCAAGCAGGCCGAAGTTGGCATCGCAGTGGAGGCTGCCACTGATGTAGCAAAAGCTGCTGCGAGCCTGGTGTTGACCACGCCCGGCCTCGCCGGGGTCATTGACGCGGTCACCACCGGAAGAAGCGTCTATCAACGCATGCTTACCTACACCATAAACAAGATCGTCAAGACCTTCCAGGTGGCTCTCTTTCTAAGCTTAGGTCTGCTTTTCCTACACACCTTCGTGATAAGCCCCTTGTTGGTTTTGCTTCTCCTCTTTGCCAACGACTTCGTTACGATGTCGCTTGCAACGGACAATGTGCATCCATCTGCTGGCCCAGACAGATGGAACGTTGGGACACTAGTAATTTCATCGGCAGCGATCGCCACCGCATGGTTGGCGTATATCTTTGCGGTGCGTATCTTCGGGCAATGGTGGGGAATGAACCAAGGCGCGCTAGAGACCACAGCATTTGTCGGTCTCGTTTACTCAGGGATCGCCAATGTCTTACTGGTACGTTCGCGTGGCCACATGTTCTCGAGTCGGCCCGGACGCGCTCTTTTATTGGCTGGCACCGCAGACATCGTAACGGTGACCGTCATGGCCCACTTCGGCATCCTCATGACCGCACTGCCATGGCAATTTCTGGGTTACGTACTGGCTGGAACCGCGATATATGTCGCAATTTTGGATCAGATCAAGGTTCCACTCCTCCGACGCCTAGAAGGTCGTTAGCAAGGCTGGCAAGCGAACCATGCCTTATCGCAGATCGAAACCGCCACCTTGCGACCCCAGACCTCTTAGGCGAAATGCGCGCGAGCTCGAATGCTGCTTCGTTGGCGCTCACGATACATTTTGCGCCGCTCGCGCTCGGAAAGGCCACCCCAGATGCCAAATCTTTCATCGCGGCTGATGGCGTAATCGAGACAGTCCGGCTGCACCGGGCACTCCCTGCAGACCGCTTTGGCAGATGCAGATGGCACTCCGCGGTCCGGATAAAAGATCTCCGGATCCCAACCCTTGCACCGCGCCTTCTCGTGCCAGCTCTCCAATACGACGGAGAGATCTTGCCCGACAATGGTCACAGCCAGTCTCCTTCCCCCAAAGGCTCGAACTTCGCTCATCTCAAGAGTACATCCCCCTCGCGGGGGATCTACTCACCCCACAAGGCAAACTGTCAGTGATCTTAGCTAACCGGTAGCGGCGTTCGTTCAATTCCAAACTAAAAATTCCCTAGACAGTTAATTCACCCCTTCGCAGGGCTCAACAGGAATTAATCCATCTCGACAAACGCCAGAAATGCCAAAGGACAACATTCGCGCCTCGAAGCGCGAATGTGAATCAAGAAGAGCGGTGTCGCTCAAGAAAGTCTACGAGTACGTATCGGCCAAGATTGGCAGGATCGGTGTAAAATACCCGACCTCGATTGATCCTGGCGACACGGCTCATGAAGTCCCGCAGGTAGTCGTTCGCGTCAAGGACGAAGGAGTTGATCACGATCCCCGCACGTGAACAGCGCTTGACTTCGTTCAGCGTCGCAACGATGGTTTCGGGAGCCGGCGGATAGCTAAAGAAAGGATCTCCGCCTGGGAGTATGTGTGCGGTGGGTTCGCCGTCTGTGATCATCAATATCTGGTGCGTTCCTGGTCGCCCACCCAGGAGCTTTCTCGCCCGCCGCAAAGCGTCTTCCATGTTGGTACCGTAAACATAGTCCCACGACACGCTAGGAAGGTCCTTAGCTTTAATTTCGTGGGCCACTTCAGAGAAGCCCACGATCGCCAAGTAGTCCTTCGGATATCGCGTCGAGATAAGCGAGTGAAGTGCCATCGCGACCTTTTTCGCGGAGAGGAAGTTGTCTCGAAGGGGCATGGAAAGCGAGAGGTCGAGACACAACACAGTGGACGCCGCAAGAAGAGACTCATTGGTCTCGATCTCGAAGTCATCTACAGTGATGCGAAGCGGCAAACCTCCACCTTGTCGGACAATGGCATTGCGCATAGTACTCGGAATGGAGAGATTGAGAGGGTCACCGAATTCGTAGCTTTTAGTCTCAAAGTCCTTGTCGACACCTATGCCCTGGCGGTGCCAGTCATGAGAACCGAATTTGCCTTCAACGAGTTCCTCGAAGACATCGCCAAGCATCTTTTCCCCTATCTTGCGTAACCCCCGCGCACTCAACTCAAGGCGATCCTCGGTGGTGGATATGAGACCTGCCTCTTCGAGCTGGCGCGCTACCTCGGCTAGGCGCGCAAGTGAATTCGCCTCCTTCTCACCCAAAGATTCGCTAACTTGGTCAAAATCCAGGTGGGATAAGTCTCCTGGCGAAGTAACCGAACGCAAAAATGTCTCGATCGAATCCAAATCGGAGAGGTTGCCTAAAGCTTGGTGGGCTTCGGCAACGCTCAATGCCCCATCGCCGCGAAAACCCATCTGGCTAAGTGCGCTCGTATCGACCATCGAGGCAAGGGAGCTCATAAGTTGGCTCATCTGCCAAGAGAGATCGAGATCGGAAAAGGCCGCTCCCGCAAGTGAGGCTAGTTCGGCTTGTTGGTCGGGCGAAAGTGCCCCGAAGGCGAGCGAGGCTGCAGACATTTGCGCCGCGAGATACTCCAACAGCTCTGCAACGTTAGAGATTCCGGCGGGGAATGACGCCCCATATTTGGCCATAAACTGGTCAAATTCCGCCGAGGTGTCCTCGCCTCGCTGGTGGGAACCGATAAGGGAGTTCATCTCGGCAAGCATCTCACGCATAGCCCCAAGTGATTCGGGGCTCATTTGTGAGAGGGAGTCCTTAGCGGAGTTGAAGAAGGACTGGGAAAATTCTTCTCGAATCGAAGCTAGCAAATCGTCAAAAGCCGCTTTCGCCTCCGGTGATATAAAGTCGTATTGACTCAATGCGGAGAGCTTCGAGGAAAGACTGGGGCCAAGCGCGTCCAACTCCAATTCATGATCCAGGAAGAGCCCCTCGGCGCTGCGTATCCGCTCAGAGTTGGAAGATCCGCTTGCATCTTCGAGAAATCTCTCCAATGCGGCGCGTTCCTTGGCGACGATTTCGCGTATCGCTTCGTCGAGTTCTCGCGTCCTACCGGAGGGATCGTATCGCTGCAGGATCTGCTCCCGGCGTTCCTTGAGCCTGGCAAGAACTTCACGCAGGCCAAGAATGTCCTCCCCATCGGCGCGGCGGATTCCTTTGGCGAGCAATTCACGCAAGGCGGCCATGGGATCACCGTGGTAAAGAAGTGAATCTGAAAGTTCAGAAAATATCTCTTCGGCCTCAAGATTGAAGTCCTGGGTACCATCCCAACGTCGATAGCTCACAATTCGCCATGATCCCGGCACTCTCATCTGCTTCTCTTCGCATAGATCGAGGAAAACTCTCCTTGGTACTTGTTGAGGCGCTTGGCAAGGTGGAGGCCCTCGAGCAAGAACTCCAGGGCGGCAAGCTCTGCCGGCCTTTCAGAGCGAGCTTCGATTCGTGCGATCACTTCCTTGATCTCGGGGAGCGTCTCGAGAATCTTCTCCAGGTCTTCATCAGAGTTCTCGTCGCCGACCGATACTTCGTAGCCCTCCTCGAAGAGGGCCACCAGCCCGCGCAACTCCTCGAGAGCAACCACCGATCTAAACACCTCGAGGATGGACTTGGCGACCAGCTTCTGGATCACTGCGACCTCGTCGGTCTCTTCCACGGTATCGAGTTCAATCTTTCCCGCCATCGAGGCCGCAAGCACCCAAAAGTCACTCGGCCTCACCACCGCAAGATTCTCCCCTGACAACAACGACCGCCGCACCGCTGCAGCTTCCAGGGCCTCATAGTTAGCCACCGTGGTGCGCACCGAGACCCCAGAGCGCTGGTTTATTACCGGCGAGGTGCGCGCCAGAGCTGAGGTAGAGGCGATGGTGGCACGAAGGTAACCCGGAAAATAGATCTCCAATTCAGAAGTCGGCGCACGGAAGATCTCTTGATCGACGATTTCAAGTTCGATCTCTGTGCTGAGTGGGTAGTGGGTGCGGATTTGAGAGCCGAAGCGGTCTTTGAGGGGTGTGATGAGTCGCCCTCTATTGGTGTAGTCCTCCGGATTCGCGGAGGCGATAAGCATGACGTCAAGGGGCAGTGAAATTCGATAACCGCGGATCTGTACGTCGCGTTCCTCCAAAATTGACAAGAGACCCACCTGAATTCGTTCAGCCAGGTCGGGGAGCTCGTTGATGGCGAATATGCCACGGTTGGTACGAGGCACGAGACCAAAGTGCATGGTAAGTTCGTCGGCAAGATACCTGCCTTCGGCAACTTTGATGGGATCGACATCTCCGATCAAATCCGCCATGGAGGTATCTGGAGTGGCAAGCTTCTCACCAAAGCGCTGGCTACGGTGAACAAACTCAACCGGGGTTTCGTCCCCGAGCTCCAGGACAAGCGCTCTCGCAAATGCTGAGACAGGTCGATAAGGGTCGTCGTTGATCTCCGAGCCCGCAACAATCGGCAGCCACTCATCGAGAAGAGAAACCAATGACCGGATGATGCGCGACTTTCCTTGGCCGCGCTCTCCAAGAAGAATTATGTCGTGCCCTGCCAACAGTGCGGTCTCCAACTGAGGAAGCACGGTGGACTCATAACCATGAATCCCCGCAATTAGGGGTTCCCCGCTTTTGATCTTGCCAATGGCGTTGCTCCGGATCTCCGCTCGAACCGAGATCGACTTCCAACCAGACGCTCTTAGCTGACCCAGCGTTTTTATTTCGTGCTCCATAGATACAACGATAGGCCAACTCCGAGACAATGCTGAGACATTGCCCGCAATGGAAACTTGGCTTCGTAGGCGGGAAATGGGCGACGTGCCACGGACAAAAACACAAGGATTTCGGCTTTAGATTTCACATCCCACGCGTTTCGTGCCAAGCTAGGAAGTGTGAAAGTGCACTACCACAGTTATGATGCGGTCATCGTCGGCGCCGGCGGCGCCGGAATGCGAGCCGCGATTGAAGTTGCGGGGAAAGTAAAAACCGCTGTCATCACCAAACTCTACCCAACGCGGTCCCATACCGGCGCGGCCCAGGGCGGTATGTGCGCGGCCCTGTCCAACGTCGAAGAAGACTATTGGGAATGGCATGCCTTTGACACGGTGAAGGGTGGCGACTACTTAGGCGACCAGGCCGCGATCGATATAATGTGCCGCGAGGCAATCGACGCGGTGATCGATTTGGAGCATTTCGGCATGCCCTTTTCGCGTACTCCCGAAGGCAAGATCGACCAACGTCGCTTTGGAGGCCACACCCGCAATCATGGTGAAGCACCTGTTAGGCGCGCCTGCTATGCCGCCGATCGAACCGGACACATGATCCTGCAGACTCTCTATCAGCAGTGCGTCGCTAACGACGTCAACTTTTTCAATGAGTTTCAGGTCTTCGACATCATCTTTGACGAGAGCTCTGGTA
>JAKASN010000117.1 GCA_021819025.1 Actinomycetes bacterium
GATCTAGGAGTGACCGTCTTGGCCTAAAGGCGGCTGCGGGCTTGTGCATAATTGATCTCGGCGCACAAGCGGCGCACCTCTGCATATATATCCCGCATGGAACCAACCGTCAATCATGTACCCGACGAACTGAACCCCCGACGGGAGTTGCTGCGCTAGTACCGCGTCTGCAACGCTGACTTGGTGATCCTGCCCCTGGTACCAGGAACCTCCCGCCCGTCCGCCATAGGCCCAACGAGATCTCTTCCCAACGCGCCCGAGGCTGGACTGAGGAAATCTGGCCCCGCCACGCCAACGTGGGGATCGTCACCGGGGGCCGAACCGCCTTGTCGTCCTCTCCGTGCCCATCGCATCCAGGGGCGCCTTCATCGAGGATCTCCTCGATCACGACGCGGATATAAGTCCTTACCTGGTGAGTAAGCCCGGCATAGCTTAGTTCTACTACGATCCGCGGCGAAGGTCGGCCGCACGGATTATGTCACCCACCTTCCCACCCCGCCCCATGCTCGAATCCACAGGTGGCGCTCCACTGCGTCCCGTCGGGTTCCTTGAGCCAGAGGTCGGCAAATCCGATCTGCTCATACACCCGCGCCTCCCACCCCTCCATCACGAACTCCAGCATCGTCCCGCCGCTCAATGTCCGGGAATTCGGCATCGCTGTCTCGGCCCCATCGACAAACAACAATCCATGGGCTTTGTACCCGCAGAGCCTCACTCGCCCCTCTCCCAGCACGGCATGAAAACGCGAAGTGTCGTCGCGCGGATCGACCGCCATATCCTCGTGGTTGTGCATGCGTACGCCATTTCGGACCACGGTTGTTCCCCAATCCGCGTAAGCCATTTGCTCACGCCGTCGAAGGGGCATTTCTTCCGCCGCAGGCACTCGGATCCAGTGCCCGCCGCGCTGACGCCTGCATCTCCGCCCGGCTCTCGAAGCCGCTATGCTCCAAGATCTCATCAAGGCCAACCCTGGCCACTGCGCCACGCTGGCGGGGGAGAAGGATCGCCACTTCCTCGATCCCATGGCTGTCATCGGCATCAAGTGCGACATAGGAAACCAGCTGCCGGATGGCATCACGCCAGAGCCGCTCCGGGTGGGTGGTGGTCTTGACATCAAAAAGAGTGTGGCCGACGATGAAATCCCCATCCGCCCCACCCACCCAGGCTCCTCCGGCAAAGGCGGGATCGTCGATAAATGCCGTGCTCTGTTGGATCGCCTGGAAGTTCGCGCTCGCAATTGCCGCATCGGATACGCGGGCAATGTCATCGAGCACCGCCTCAGGCACCGCCATCATTTCGGTCAATTGCCCAACGCACGGATGGCGACCTGAATCGACGGACTTGAGGACTCCCTCGCGCAGCTGGTCCATCTGTATCCCAAAGCGCGCCCAGGCGTCCGATCTCTCCATCGCGCTCAATGCCTCGCCATAGCGCGCCAGCTCCCCGCCGCGCCCGCTGCGGTAGATCCCCTCGCACACCCCTGCGAAATAGAGCACCCATGCGTTCGTCCGCGAGGTGGCTTCTTCGGCCTGGTGGTTGTCCCAGAGCATCGCCAATGCATCGTGGAAGATGCCATTGCTCATCCGCCCCAAGTTTCCGAAGGCCGCAGTAGTGCGGTAGTAGTCCACTCCGCAAGCCTGACGGAGCCGAAACTCCACCGCGCTGCCCACGGTCGACCACGGATAGTCCTTGAGATTCCCCTCGGGGCGGATGGTATCGGCCCCATCGACCTGCGGCCCGAGACCAGCCGCCACCGCATCGAGATCGAAGTTGGCATCGAGCCAGAGCGAGGCCGCGCTGCGGGGGTTCTTCAGTTCGCTGGTAATCGACATGCGATGCTCCTAATTACGTCCTCGCGGCCCTGTGCCGCAAATGGCTTGCTGGATGACATGTATGCACCCCAACCGCATCGTCGACAGGCTGGGGGGAACACGCAACTCGTGCCCGCGACGCATCTTGATTCCCGCCGAAAACGACGCGGCTGTCAGTTAGCGAAAGACCTCAAGCGTAAGAATGTCTTGGAGCAACCGGGCGGTATGTCGGTCGCCTTTGTTTCAGCGATCCTGTCCTCGGGTTGTATTTGATCCCCGCGACAGCGAGGAACTCTATAAGTTCCCGCATGCCCTCAGCCCTTGCTTCCCGCGCCTTCGCACTTGCGATGATCTTTTGCGCAGCATCCATCAATTCGAGTACTGCAATGTACTCTTCCCGCAGTGCGGCCAAGCCGCGCTCGTCGTGAGATGAGAGGCATCTGTCGCGCCTCTCCTGCACCGACACCAGATATGTGCTTGGGCAGCCGCGCGGCCCTATAGTTCGTCGAATCAGCCGAGCGATTTTTCTCAAAGCCCGATTTTCGCGCCGGTTCATTTCAGATCTCCGCCTTCACACTCTTACAGTACTTCTCCGTGCGCCCGCTATAGCGCAGACCTGTAGAGCACCACCGGATGCCGCTCGCCGGACATAAACATCTCGACGGACAGCATTGCCCCGGCCACGCTTGACCATCTCGGCAAAGGCCGGATAGCGCGAAACCCGGTTGAGGTAGGTAGCCATCTTCTCGGCACGTTCGTCCGAGCCGTCGAACTCTGGATCCATCAGGCGCAGCGCTGACCGGTAGAGCACCACCGGATGCCGCTCGCCCGACATAAACATCTCGACGGTGCAAACGATCCGCAGGCCATCGGGAGTCTCCACCACCGCCGCGCTGAAGAGCGCCGAGTCATAGAGCTGTTGAATAAGTTCCGCGCTGTACATATAACGCCTCTTTCGCCCTTGCCCAAAGCCGATCGCCTGGGTTCCTGGCCTATATGTATGCGCCGCGAACACAGCGGTTGGGCCAAAAGGGCCCGCGAGTCAGCGCCGCTCCAACCCCCGCGCCGTGACCGGCTCGCCCTCTGTCAGCCTGTCCGTCACCACGGTAACCAGGTCGCCCCGGTTGCAGGCTTCAAAGACCTGCCTAGAGACCAGGTAGATCGTGCCGGGCTCCGGCGCAGGCACCCCGGAGACCTTGCCGGCCCGCCTCGCGCGATAGAACGGCACATCCGTCGGTTCCTGCCCAGGACCACCGGCTTTGGCCCGCCCGAGATAGACGAGCTCGGCTTCCAGCCGCGCAACAGTGCCGCTCGGGGCCAGCCGTAGCAGCACCCGCTCCCCAGCGGCGTCATGGATGGCGATCTCATGCGGCGTCAGATTGACCAGGCGCATATGGAATCTCCTCTCGTCGTGCTGACTAGTGCTGAAGTGTGTGCACCGGGGCGACTCTTCTCTGGGTATCGCTGGTCAGATGGCCCCGGCACACACCCTCTATATATGCACCGAAAACAAACCTTTTCCGCCCCGCCCGAAAACTCCCTTGCCCCTCCGCCCTCCGTGCATATCTATCAGGCATGGAACCAAACGCCACCCGACACCCTGCCTTTGACGCCGCCACCACCTATGCAGCCCGAGGCTGGGCCAGTTACCCCTTAGCCCCGAATGCGAAAGTCCCCCTCCGAGGCTCTCACGGACTGCTGGACGCCACCACCGATCCCGATGTGCTCACCCGCCTCTTCGCCCAGCCTGGCCTCAACGTGGGAATCAGGACCGGGAGTGTAAGCAAATTGGTAGTCGTCGACATCGACTGCCACCTGGGAGGACCCAACGGCTTCGAAGCCCTGGACGGATTGGCCCAGCTCGATCTGCAACTCCCGACCGGCGACCCTGACTGTGGCAGCGCCATGGTCGCCACGCCCTCGGGGGGACTCCACTTTTATTACGCGCTTCCTGAAGGGGTGAAGCTAAAGAACTCCGCGAGCGTCCTGGCGCCAGGAATCGACGTCCGGGCCGAAGGCGGCTATGTCGTCGCCCCGCCGAGTCAAACTCCGGCTGGGTCGTACCAGTGGAAGCAGTATCCGCATCGCCTGATGGCGGCCCCGCAGTGGCTCCTCGAGAGCTGCAAGATCGAAATCCCGGCCCAGCGCCACCAGTACCGGCCCATGAGGGCCACCGAGGAGATGCCCCCAACAGTAGCCGAGATGATAAAGGACCGGCTCGAGCGGATCGAACACGCGCCTCGGGGCCAGCGAAACCACACGCTGAATCGCGAGGCGTTTTACCTCGCGCAATTCGTCGGCAGAGGCTTCGGTGTCGACGAATTGGACGCCATGCTCCTCGGCGCCGCGGCAAAGCTTGATATGCCGCATCGCGAGGTCCGACGTACCATCGACAACGCCCTGGGCAAGGGGTTGCGGCGATCATTCCCGTGAGAGCCCTGTCCGCACCGGACGCGAGCCTCCTCGGAGAGAATGCCTACCTCCGGGGCGAAAAAAAGAACGTAAGAATATATTTTCAAATTAACGTTGCACCCGTATGACGCAATTCCAAAAACCCTGGTGGATGGGCAATAAGTCTGTACTCGGGTTTTTGAGGGCCGTGTGACAGAATTCCAAAAAACTTAGTCAAACACCAACAACCAGTGGCAGCGGCCCATGCGCATGATGGGGCGATTCCCGGAATCGGTTCTACAGAACGCACAGAACTACCCGAGAACTCAGCTTCTAAGCCCCGCGATGAATCGATCGCATTCGGCCCCGCCGAAGGGTGTGCACCCCAAACAAACCTCGCCGCAAACCCGTAAGGCCTTCGTCGGCCCTGCATATATATTGCCATGGAACCAACCGGCAATAACGTACCCGACAAGTTGAACCCCGGACGGGAGTTGCTGCGCCAGTACCGCATCTGCAATCCCGACCTGGTGATCCTACCCTTTGTGCCGGGAACCTCCCGCCCGTATCGGCACATCCCCGATCCGGTCCGCCCGCAGAGCGCCCGAGACTGGACTGAGGAGATCTGGCCCCGCCATGCCAACGTGGGTATCGCGACTGGAGCACCGAACCGCCTCGTCGTCCTCTCCATGCCCATCGCATCCAGGGGCGCCTTCATCGAAGATATCCTCGATCACGACGCGGAGATGAGCCCTTACCAGGTGCGCAGGCCCGGAGTCGCGCAGTTCTACTTCCGCTCGCGCTACGACTGCGGACCTGGCCCCGGCAAGTCGGCGCTGTCTGACCGTCCCGAGATCATCGCGTATTCAGACGAGCGCTGCGTCACCGGCGTCGGTTCCGTGATCCGCGGCGCCGCGGTAATCGCCGCCTGGGACCAGACCCTCGAGCTCCGCCACCTCCCCGAGCTGCCACGCTATCTCGCCGAAGACTTCGGATTCGCCAAGATCGATTCGCCACTCGGCTTTTCGCCCCGGTTCAAGTTGTGACCGGGCGACCAAGCCCCGCGATGACCTTGGCAATCTTGCGCAGAGGGGCCCAGCCGAAAAGGTGCGCACCGGGGCGCTGGTCGCATGGGTCGCGTACCGCCTGGCCCCGGCACACACGTGCAATGTATACACCCCAAACGACCTTGCCGCAAAACCCGCAAGGGATCCCCCGCGCTGCATATATATCGGCATACGACCAACGCGGTCGCTGAACGGAATGGAACCCCAGGCTCATGCGCACCAGAACCAGAACGAAGCCAACTTGGGAGCAGCTCGACCTCTTCGCCGACATCGATGAATATCCAACGGAAGGAATCGACCATGGAGAACCAGTACACCCAGATAGTCAGGAATTTTCTCGGGGACAACCCGCAGCTGTTCCGCTCATCGGGGCCAGCGATCAAAGCGGAGCTGGCGAACGACCTGGCGACCGAGATCGCATCGCGGGTGAGGGAACTGACCCCGGCATTGGCCGAACCGGAGATGACCCCGCTGATGACGGCACAGCAGCGCGAGGGGATCACCAACATGGCGAGACTGCGGGCAGAGGAGATAGCGCTGCACGAGACTTTGTACTCGATGCTCTAGACTCCGAACCCCCGCGTTTTGTCCTACCCGCCAGCCATACCCTGGTGCCTTCGGGATCAAAGGCGCGAGCCGAGGCCAACATCGCCGCCATCAGAATACTAAAGCACATCGAAACCGACGGTCCCGGCGCCGACGGGGCAGGGGAGCGCGAACACCGCTTCGCCACTGGCCCAGAACAGGAAGTCCTCGCCCGCTACTCCGGCTGGGGAGCATGCCAGGAGATCTTCGATGAGAAGATCGAGAGCTTTGCCACCCTCCGCAGCGAGCTCAAGAGCCTCCTTGCCCCAGGCGAGTACCGCGCCGCCCGCCACTCCACCCTCACCGCGCACTACACCGATCCCGCTATCGCCGATGCGATGTTCGCAGCCATCGAGGGCCTCGGGCTTCCCCCGGATGCCGCCATCCTGGAACCGGGATGCGGCACCGGCAACTTCATCGGCCTGCGCCAAGGCTACGGCTTCGTCGGGATCGAGCTCGACCCGACCTCGGCCTCCATCGCCCAGCTGCTCTATCCAGATGCGGCGATCATCGCCAAGGACTTCGCGGAAAAGAAGGGCGGAGGATTCGACGCGGCTGTCGGCAAC
>JAKASN010000118.1 GCA_021819025.1 Actinomycetes bacterium
ATAGCTTTAGGCCCCAGGAACTCCCTGGGGCCGCGCTACATCAAAGCTAACTCAGTGGCACCTTGGACGACATATCGGCACCATCTCGGGGGCCGTCGCGATTCGAAAACATCGCATGCCGTATCCCCAGAGCCGGATTCGATTAACTCTTAGAGGAACCGTACTCCTGTTCCAACGTCCGCACCTCGGGAAGTCCAATGAAATCCAGAAACTCCCCAAAGGGTACCAAGGAATCCGTCACTGCAGTCGGAGTACCAATCGAGGCAATCGATGTGAGCACACTACGCATTGCCTTGGTCGCTGACAGCAGAGTACTCAACGGAAAAATCACCAAACTGTATTCGAGTTTGCGGAGCTCTTCATAGCTAATCGGAGGGGTTTTGCCTCCCTCAGCCCAGTTGAAAACAAGCGGCGTGCCGCGAAAAGCATTGGCCACAATCGTGATCTCCTCAAGGGATTCCGGTGCCTCCACAAAGAGCATGTCCGCACCGGCTTCAAGGTATTGCTGTGCACGCTCCAAGGCACTCTGCAGCCCTTCGACCGCTCTCGCGTCGGTACGTGCAATAATCACAAAGTCCGGGGACTGTCGTGCATCGACAGCGGCGTGAATTTTACCCACCATCTCTTGGGACGAAATGACCTCCTTGCCAGCCATGTGGCCACACCGCTTCGGCGTGACTTGATCCTCCAAGTGAAGTCCCGCAACTCCTGTGGCTTCATACTCTCGGACCGTTCGCACGACGTTGATGGCATTTCCGTAACCGGTATCGGCATCGGCGATCACCGGGATCGGCGAGACGGCAGCTGCGAGCTGTCGAGCATGGTCTGCCATCTCTTTCATTGTCAGCAATCCCACGTCGGGACGTCCGAGCACCGAAGCCGAAGCCCCGAAACCCGTCATATATACCGCTTGAAATCCCGCTTCTTCGACCAGGCGAGCGCTGAGAGCATCAAACGCTCCTGGAGCCAATATCGGTTTGTCACCAGCCATGAGCCGACGAAATGCTGCTGCTGGGCTTGAAGCTGAAGCGAGAAACCCTCCCATGATCGACACTCCTCTCGAGAAAGACTCAAGGTGAGCTTTCTCCAACGACGAGACACAATTACTTGCGCCAGGCTACCGCGTCGCCGAGCAAGGAGCCCAATGGTCATAACCTCTAACTCCGAAGAGGAGCCAACTCGGCCTCGCGCTTGCAGTTGCGCAAGTCACGAGCTCAGACCAAAGTCATCAAAGCGGCTTGAGCGCACTCCATGTCCTGGGTGTAATGGCCACCGGAACATCCAATGCCACCTACGACATGGCCGTCCACCATGATCGGGTACCCACCTCCGTAAACGATGAGACGCGGGGTATGGGTGATACCCGTTACTAGCGGCGGATCCTCCTTGATGAAATCGAACCAAGTGTCGGTCGATATCCCGAAACTGATCGCTGTCCAGGCCTTATTCTGGGCGATCTCAACGCTCAAGAGCTTCGCCCCGTCCATTCTCGAAAACGCCTTAAGGGCGCCCGACTCGTCGACTATCGCAATGACCATTGGAACGCCAATCTCGGTCGCCTTTGCCGCCGCGGCTTCAACCAAGGCCTGAGCTAATTCGAGCGTGATACTCGGCTTATTAAATGTCGTTGCCATCTTCGCATCTCCTTCGAGGACTACCTGCATCCAATGCGCACCCAGGGTGGGCTCGTGAACCCGTCCTTGGTGTTAAGCACCCGTTGCAGACCAAGCCTACATTCACCACAACGTTTGGGATTTTAACATAAACTACAAGGTGAGAGCAGCCCCTAGGGATTAAAACGCGCCAGGAACTCCGGTCGCCGACTGACTTGGGCACAGCTTCGCAAGCTCCCTACACCAAAGCCACACAAGACCGACTCGATATCGACATTGCAAAGAATCCCGCCAGCCGCTCCCCGCCATCTAGACGAACCCTAAAGATCGAGAAACCAACAACGGGCTGGGAAAATAGCCGATCAGCACCGGACTTTGGCCAACCTTAGCACTTAGACCCAGAGAGAGAGAGAGAGAGAGAGAGTCAGACCTGCTCCTCAGGTAAGTCGGAGAATTTCATCCCAGATGATTTAAACATCCCACCGGCAGCAGTAATGAAGAACCCTTCCACGCCGTCGAGCTGCTCGATTAAATAGAGCACCTCCTTGCCTCCAACGGCAAGCGCAGTGGCCAGCGCGTCCGCAATTGCCAACCGCCCGCCAACTACAGTCGCAGAAACCGCCGCAATCGGGCCACCAAAGGGATTGACAAGGTGGTCTCCGCGCTCATAAATCCCTGATGTTGCGATAGAGGTGTCAACCTCCACAACCCCACAAAGCGCATCAGCGAAACTGGGATGGCGAATCCCGACGCGATAGGTACGACCGGGGGCGACGCAGACGTCCCCACCAGCATTGATCAAGGCGTCCCTGACTCCGCGCCGTCTCAATATCGACAGTGCCCGTTCTGCTGCCCAACCTTTGACAAGACCGGTCGGATCGAACCCACCCGGCATCGCCCAGGGATCGAAAAAACCCCTCGAGACGTCACAAGCGTGCGCACACAACTCAAATACTTCGTCCATCAATTCCGAGACCTCGAGGATCTCGCCATTGCGCCACCTCGACAGTTCACTTGACGCTTTCCAAGTACTAAATTGCTCGTCGATCCGGTGCAGTTCGCAACAGGCCAGATCGATAGCCTCCTCGACGTCGGGTGGGGCAAGTTCGTTGGGATCTGCCAGAAATGAGACCACCGTGCCCATTACCGGTTCGGCCCTGGTGATCACTTGAAGTGGAGCTGATCGAGTGCGCTTTGAAGTGAATATGCGTATGCCTCGCTGGTATAGGTGGCGCCAGACAATGAGCTAATGTTCGCGCTCTGCGCAGAGAGTACTTCGGACTTGAGAATCGGTACTACTTGCTGCTCTAGCTGCAGAGAATAAGACTCCAACGCCTGGATAGAATTTACCGCCACATTAACGATGCGGTTGTTGGAGATGGTCACCTTGACAGACATTTGACCATAGCCGTAGTTCTCTTGCTGGCCAATAGCGGTCTCTTTTGCGGAACTAGCCGTCGATGGTGGAGCCACCGTGGTCTTGGTCGCAGAGGCAGCTAGGGTGGTCGACGGCGAGGCTGAGGACGGAGAAGACGAGGTGGTTGCGGACTTAGGTGCCGGTGTCGTTGCCTTGCTCGCCTGCGCAATCGACAAAGTCTGATTTGTCGGTCCATGCAAGGCAATTACCCCTGCAAATCCGGCGGTTGTCGCGCCCCAAAGCGCAAAGGATCTCTTCACTTCAATCCCATCTCAGATACTGTACGCTTCCTGATGAATCGCATCCGGGTCGACCCCCGCTAGCTGGGCCATATTTACTGTTGCCTCTACGAAACCTTCTGATCCGCAGATGAAGACATCGCGATTCGCCATGTCAGGCACCAACGCGACGATTGAATTCAAGGGAACCTCATCGCGACTCCCGATGAGCTTGTGTAGTATCCCCTTGCGATAACGAACGAGCTCTTCGACTTCGTCTGCGAGTGTCAAGTCGTCATCGTCCGATGCACGCAGCACCACAACCGGACGGGACTTCAAAGGGAGATCCTCTAAAAGTGCGCGCGCCGCTGTAACGCCGATTCCTCCGGCGATGAGAAGCACCTGATCTTTGCGACGAGCAAAGCGCGTGAAGGATCCATAGGGACCCTCAATAGCCACCGCGGTTCCGACCTTGAGCTCCGCTAATCTCCCGGAAAAATCGCCCAGGCTTTTCACAGTGATGCGTAGGTAGGGAGGGCGTGGCATCGCCGACACCGTGAAGGGATGGGCTTGCCACCACATCCCTGGCGCGATAAAACGCCATTCAAAGAATTGTCCGCCCGCTATTGCGAGACGCTCGAGATCTCGACCCTTGAGGATTATTGACACCACTCCGTCACCTTCGGGCTTAACCTCGACCACCCTCAGCTGATGACGAAGGGAACGGTAAACGGGAATCCCGACACGGTAGGTAATCACAAGCGCGGCAGCTAGGAGCCATGCGACGGTCCAGCTCTCCTGTGCCAGCGGGTGCTTCACAAAGGACGGTCCCAGTGCCACTTCGTGGGCGAAGGAAATTATCAGGGCCACGTACATGAGAAGGTGCAACATCCACCAGTTTTCACGCGGAATTCTCGTACGAATCTGACGGATTGAGATGAGTCCAATTCCCACCATAATTCCCAGGGCCACGGTAGCGCTAACCAGGTGGGGGAAGGTATTGACGACTACGCCAACTTCAGCGAGTACACCTCGATGGGCGGCTTCAGCGTAGGCCAGTGTCAAAAGCACGGCATGGATCGAAATCAGAATAAGCGGCCAAGGGGCGAGCCGACGATGCCAATGGATCACTCCCCCTTGTCCCAAAATTCTCTCTAACGCCGGCAGGCGACTAGCAAGAATCACCATAATCAAAGCTAAGTAGGTGCCCGCTAGCCCGGTGGTTGAGCCAATAAACATTGCCAAGCCACCCTGGCCATGTAGTTCGCTCCAGGTACCGTCCACGATCGGTAAGCCGATCGCGACACCCATACCGAGTCCGAATATGACAAGTACCGCCGTAAAAGCCAAGGTACTTGGAGCCCGAACTTTTGCGGGCTCGGGTCCTCTTTGTCGAGCTCGCTGTCCGAGCGAACTTTGCTTAGGATCGAATGTTGTAGATGCCAATTAACACTCCGGTTGATTTCCATGCACCTTAACCGCGTTAGGTAAGACGCATCTGAGAGACGCCAGCAACAGAATCTCGGAAGCACAGAACACCCTGGCCAAAGCGAATTCAACAGCGAGCTCTGCCTCTACTCATTCTGGGAGCGAACGCTACTATTACTGGGGTGCTCGTCGAACACGGAGCTTCCAACAGATACTGACGCTGGTCGCGAAGAGAGTGCCGAAGTTCCAAGCATTATGAGACAGAAGATCCTTGCCCTTTAGCATTACACTCGCGAAAGGAAACGCTTTTTTTACGGTGATTTGGAGACCCCTATGGGAGATTGTAAAGACAGTCAAAGTCACTCGGTGCTCGACAACGCCGTACCAAGCGACGACGTTACGACTTGGATCCGCAGGATCGCCTTTTCTACCCTCTTGACGGCGCGCACATTGCGATTCAGCCAACTTGTCAGCGAGACCGGGTTAGATGCTTCTGTCGTGAGGAGCACGCTCGCGAAGCTCTTGGCCGGCGGAGTCGCCACAATAATGGGAGACCTCGCTGGCGATCCAGAGATTGTCGGTGCTGAAGGTGTCACAGTTTTGAAAACAGCCCATCGTCTCAAGCTGAATGGTGCGACACTGTTTACTTGGTGCGCTTTCGACATCGTCGGCATTCCTGCCGCCCTTGGCCTGAATGCTTTTGGGGAGACGGTATGTCCCACCTGTACCAGGGCGATCTTGTTAGAGATGGAACAAGGTGTACCAAAGTCAGGTCCAGCCGCTGGCTGGTGGCCCCTCGACACCGCCGGACCGGTCGTGGAAACCTTTTGCCCGACAGCGTCGATCTTTTGCAATTCATCACATCTTGAGCGTTGGCAGACAAAGGCTGGTGCCCACGGCGAGATTCTCACCCTTGACCAGCTTGCCGAGAGGGGCGCCCAGACCTGGAGAAGATTCGTGCCCTGATGTGGGCTACGTGCCTCCGCCAAGCGAGATTTGCTCCGGCATTGGAAGGGTCCCCATGACAACGAGACACACTGCAGCCGCGCGCAAAATCAAGCCTAAATCGATAATTCGGACGACTCTCGCACAATATCCATGCACTTGGGCACCTTTTACTAGCTCACGCCTCACCAACATCGGCACGTCCGACTAATGCAGTCGGTCCGAGTAAAGCCGCAGTGCTATGGCCGAGCGCCGCGAACTAGCCCGCTCAAGCCAGTGAAACCAAGGCGCATCGAGCGATTGAGCCGTAAAGCGAGCTTGGCATCCTGGGACTGGACGAGCCATATTTGCAGCTCAAACCACGCCCTCACTTAAACCCTGGCACGGACTCATCGGCGCTGCGGATGGGCGCCGCTAAGAGGATTACGCGGGAGTTCGACGCAAGTCTCCCATGCGACGTGCGGCCTCTTCTCGAATCAAACCCCAGGGCGCCAGCGAAACACAATCTCGGTTGATTATCGGCCGTCTACGACTCACTCACGCGAAGTAAGGCTTGAACTGCGCCCCCGGTAGGACTCGAACCTACGACCTGCTGCTTAGAAGGCAGTTGCTCTATCCGCTGAGCTACAGGGGCAGAATATTCAATCTAATCGCTGCATAAGGCAGCCTAAATCGCCATCGACAGCTAGGTCTTCGGCTTTTGCAACTACTGCGGACAAGGGCATGGGGATCCAGCTAGGAGGATAGGCAACATAAATCGCATCGAGTCCATCTA